>JBFMDH010000018.1 GCA_040754075.1 Acidobacteriota bacterium | reverse complement strand
TGGGCGGAAGGCGACGAGTATTTTTCGGTCTGGTTTGAATCATTTGCGGCGCATATTATGCAATCTCTGGGATCGCTTCCAACAGATTGCGTTTCGACAAGTTACTCAACTTTTGTCATGTACATAGTTCATAAAGTTTTTCAGGTTGAAATTTTTTTATAAGCAATAATTGGAGAATCAATGGCATTTTGGAAACGTAAAAAAACCGACGACATTATTACGCTGGGGCTAAACCGCGAGGCGACCGCCGAAGAATTAAAAATTGCCGAACGCCGAGATGAAGGACCCGAAACCGACATCTTTGAAAAAATTCAGGACGCGGTTGCCGCTACGCGAGAAAACATCGCGGACAAATTGGATGTGGTATTTGCCGGCAAACGTGAAATTGATGCAGATGTTTTGGATAAACTCGAAGAAGCCTTGATTGGCGCAGACATCGGTGTGCAAACCTCGTTGGATATTATTGATAAAGCGCGCAAACAGGTTCAGCGAAAACAACTCAATGACATTGATGAACTCAAACGACTGATTAAAGATGAACTCCGCGCCATTCTCGACAATGCCGAGAAACACCGTTTACGTGGCACCGTTGCTTCGGAAACCGAAGTTCCGCTGGACATTAAGCCTTATTTGATGATGATTGTCGGGGTAAATGGCGTGGGCAAAACCACGACCATTGGAAAGTTGGCGCACCGCATTAAATCCGAAGGCAATCAGGTGATGATCTGCGCAGCAGATACTTTTCGCGCCGCTGCCAATGACCAGTTGGCGATATGGGCTGAACGTTCAGGCGTCCCTTTGATTCAACAAAAACCCGGCACCGACCCCTCGGCGGTTTTATTCGATTCGATTAATGCCGCCAAAGCCCGCAACGCCGATGTTTTAATTGTTGATACTGCCGGTCGGTTACACACCAAATTGAACTTGATGCAGGAACTCGAAAAAATGCGTCGCATCGCCGGTCGGGAAATTCAACAAGCGCCGCATGAAGTGCTGCTCATTATTGATGCCGTAACCGGGCAAAACGGCTTGGAACAAGCTCGCCAATTTTCCAAAGCGATGCCGGTAACCGGGTTGGTGTTGACCAAGCTTGATGGCACGGCGAAAGGCGGCATCGTGATTGCCATCGCCAAAGACCTCGGAATTCCGATTCGCTATGTCGGGGTCGGTGAACAGATGAATGACTTGATTGAATTTTCACCCGAAGCCTATATTAATGGCTTGTTTAAATAGCAAGGGTTGGAGATTTCTCAGCAGTTTTGATTTTTAATACAAGGTCTGGTTTTCGACATATGCCTGAGAAGTTATGCACGAAATGTGGGATGCCGCTCAGCTTTGGGTTGGCGAATTGTACAAATTGCGGGGCGCGTGTCGGTACAATGTACTCTCCGACTGGCAGACTCATAGAACCGGAATCGGCGAAATCCCGAAAATTTTCAACTCAACAACCGCTCTTCTACGAAATTGATAAAGCGCGTTCCCGTGCCAATAACGCGCTGCTGCTTTCCCTCGCCAGTTTTTTCTGTATCGGCGTCGGGGTTATCCTGGGAGCCGTGGCAATCTTTTTAGCCATCAGTGCGCGCAAGCAATTGGTGAGAGCCAATGTTGAAGAAGGCAGAGGGTACGCGACGGCTGCAATTGTCATCGGGGTGATCAGTTTAGTAGCCCAATCCTCCTACATTATCTATTTTATGAATGCCGGTTTTATCCGCTAACCAGGTCTGCAAACCGCTATTCGATATAAATCCACCAGATGAAATTGAGCGGGTTAAGACGGAAAGTTTCACTTCACCCCTTTTATAACGGTCGCCTTAATTGAAACATCGAAAGCGTTGTGATAACGGTCGCGGTCAATAATCGCAATAATATTTTCACAAATTTCCTGACGTTGATTTTCAGGAAGAATAGCCAGCCAGCGACTTAAAAAAATATCCTTAATGATTGGTGATTCGAGGAAGGCTTTGGCATTTTCAAATTCAAATACCTGCTTTTCGGTGATACTGACGACCTGTTTCAAGTTGTGCTTTTTCGCTAGCTTTTCAATGGCTTCTACCGAAGGTTTTTCCTGAATCAATTTTTCGAGTTCGCTCCAGACCGCTTCGACGATTCCGGCATTCATTAAGGCTTCCCAATAAATCGAAAAGAATTCATCAAAACTCCCATAGGTGATCAATTTTAAAATCACCGGAGCGTCAAATTCAGCGACCCGAATCATCTCTTTCAGAAGCGACTCAATTTGTGCAGGTCTTAGCAGTGAAGCATCACCGATAACCGCATCGAAATCTTTATCGGCAAATCGCAAATCAAACATATTGGCTGATTCAAAAGTTACATCCTCGCATTTTTTTATCTGGGCTTTGGCGCGAGCGATTTCCAAAAGCTCTTCGCTGGTTTCCACGCCAATGACATCGCCATTCCCATGCATCTGTTCGGCGAGGTCGATGGCAAAAGCGCCGGTTCCACAATTCACTTCGAGAATGCGTCCATCGGTAGGTAATTTCACATTAGCATTAACGATTTCATCAAATCGTTCACGCCAATCAGGGGCAATAAACAGATCATAGCGATAGGCTAATTCTTTTTCCGTACTCATAAGTTAAGTTTAACTATTAGCCTCAAGCTAGGGAACCCATGAACTCCGATTCACTATACCTTGACATATTTTTACCGAGCAGGTTCCGAATATCTCGATGATTTGCCGCGGGTCTATTTTGAATATCGTGGAAAGGCTATAAGATTGGCTAACAGTTTATAGGCTCCTTCATTGAAGGAAAGGAATTGCGAAGATAAATCAAGGCTCGCGAAGATAAAGGTGCCGGATTGATTTTTGCCAATCAATAAAAGTCCTTGTGAGGAGTTTTCCTTTTCATCAACCGATTCGAGAAGCGGTATATACTCCGATGCCCGGTTTTTCGCCGGAAACCGCGCTCGGATGGGCGACCATTCAACAAAATCCTTTTCGGAAATTTTATTCGGTTTGTTCAATAATGGATGTTCAGGATTGAGCAATCTGATGGTTGAATTTGCACTCTCTATGATGTCGTTCGATAAAGTGATTGAAAAAGGAAACACCGGAACCGGATTTAATGGCGAATTCCAGATACCCGGTTTTTGATAAAGCACCACCAGATTGCCGCCTTGTTTAAAATAATCCAAAAGACAGCGGTTATGATTCACCAGGTCAAGGTTTTCGCTATACAACATTGCATCAATGATGATGGTGTCATACTTGCCAGACAGCAGACAGGAATGATTGATATTCACACCATTTTTATAGCTGTGTTCGCTCAGGTTTAAATGGTCAAGGGGGATTTTTTCGTTCGCAATACCCAGATAATTCAATGCCATTGGCAGTAGCGAATCGGGGGTTGCAATGTAACCCACGCGAATATGGTTTTCGACTTCTATGCTTGAGAGTTGAACCGGAACTTTCAATGTAGCCAGAGGTGTGGGAGGCGCAGGTCGGGCGCGGCGAAGTTCAATCAGTATATCGGTGAACATTGGCGGTTTGGCGATTGGTAGGGGGAGGGTTAATTTAACTGTCGTCTCTTCATCTTCTCTGCCTAATTGGATGCTCAACGGTTCGTAATTTTCAGCGACGAGTCCCAGCGAAACCACCCATAACTCGCCCGCGATTGCCTGGTTCGCGCGATTGCGAATCCGCAAAAGAAATTCAACACCACGCGGGTTCGACCAGTCTTTTACGAATGAACTCGGAGGGTTTATCGACATCTCAATCGGTGGAGAAATGTCAAAGCTATCGCTTGCTGAAAGCGGGATGACCATTTGACCTAAATTGACTTCAGCAAATGCGAACAGGGTTTTTCCCGAAGGACTGGTAAAAGCATACTTTGAAGTCGGATAAAAATTTCGTTCTCTTAAATTTTCCGACCGCTTGAGTGTCACTGGTGTCTCAAGCGTTGTCGGAAAATTGATTTCCTGAGTGGCAAAACGTTGCGGCGCGACACTTTGAATTTCAGAAGTTTTATAGGTCAACGGTTTGTCAATTGCCGGTAATTGTTCCGGCGCATGAAAAACCATCGCCAGCGGATAATTGCTGCCATTATAAAAATGGATTTTGGCTCTAAGCGGTTCGCCCTGTGCGATAATCCGATCCTGGATTTGGACTTGCAATTTAACTCCCGCTGCCAGAGCAATGGCGTGTTCCAGATTTTCACGGAAACGAACCAGGCGAAAATAATTGGCATTGTATCGCTCCTTGAGTTGTTCGAGACCGCCTTCGGCGCGTTTTTCTGCAAGCTTTTCGGTTAAGGATTCAATTAGCGTTTCTCTCGGAAGTTCATACAGAGATTTTCCATTAATAATCGGCAGAGTAAGAGATTGCTGAATTTTATTCGGTAAGGTTAAGCCATCCAGCAGGGAACCATTCGGTTTTGGGCGTTCACCGGCTGCCGAACGAATGATCTTCAGGTAGCGTTTTTCACCTATCGGTAGACTCCCTGACGAAGTATAACTTTTGGCTAGCTCTTTAATCGTCTGACCACGAACCCGGTCATATTCATTGAGGTTTATCAGCAAATCAAAATCGGCTTCATCGCTAATCTGAAACAGTCTTTGAGTTTGCCAGATGCCGGATTCGGGCGCAGTTTTAATTTTTTCATCCCCGGCGGCATCGAATGCTTCGAGCAATAAGCGAGCCAATGCCTGACGCTGCCCTTCGCCGGCATTGATTTTATTATGGGTGATGAGAACATCGGGTTTTAAAAAGCGCAGGGTTTGAATAACCTTGTTTAAAGCTGGGGTTTTATCCCACCGGTTGAGTACCGATTCAACGGTCGTGTGGGGGTCAACATCCGGTAAGTCCAAAAAATAGGCATCTGCGCCGAGTTTATGCAAAGCATTCAATGCCGTCGTGGTTTTGATTATGGCGCGCGCTTCGTTTGATAGAAGGGAAGGTGAATGCCTAGCGTTTTCTCCTCTGGTTGCGAAAAGCACGGTGAGTTGTGCTCCCAATTTATTTCGACAAAGGGTTAATGTTGAGTAGTCCAAATCATCGGGATTTTGAGCGACGACAACGACATGAAAGGGGTTGGATAAATCTAAAAGCACCTGATGTAAGCCAACCAGACCCGATTGATCGTTTGAAGAAATATTTATATCAACCGGTTTGGCAATCGGGTTGCCGGGAAAACTGAGTTGAACTATCAGTAAAAAGATAAAGGGGATGAATAATTGCTTAGGTCTCATTTGCGTCTTTGATTAAGAAATTGACAAATTGCTTGGCGTCTATAGAGTTTGCAAAAGCGTTTACGCAGTCTCTGTTGAGAGAGCGGTCTTTGACCGCAACTGCCCAATGACGCGGTCAACGACCGCTTATTCAACCTCAGTAAATCGTATTGCAAACCGCTATAGTTAAACAAAAATTTGTGCTTTTAGTTTCATTATTCACGCGCAGGTCATTTTAAAAACAATAATCAAGCTCCTTTCTGGGTAATGTTCGCTATGGTAGCATTCCAGTTTATAACCTCAAAAGCGTTTAAGGACTCAGTGTGGAAGCAGAAATTCGAGAAATAGAAAGCAGTTTTATCGAGAACATCGAAGAGATTCATCTGCAAAGATACCTCGAAGAGACCAAGCCGAAGAAGCGATTTGGACCCCGATTAAAAGTGGTATTGCTTTGTCTGGGGCTTTCCGTGTTGACCGCTTTGCCGTTTCACATCATGGGACGACGAGATGCGCAAGGTCTCTTCTGGAAAATCGGGATGCCAATCACTCATGATATGCATCTGCATTACGAGCAAATGAAATCGTTTTATCAAGGGTTAAGCGCAGGGAAAATTTATCCGCGTTGGGAAGAAGATACCAACTTAGGATTCGGAGCCGTCACCACCAGCTATTATCCCCCGGCGATTTATTACCTGACCTCGCTCTTCTATTTTTTATTCAGCAACTGGATTATCGCAATTTTATTGACGCATCTCTCCTTAATGATTGCCTCCGGTTTAGCGATGTACTGGTATGCGCGCGAATATTTTTCAGTTAAAGCGGCGTCGGTTGCGATGGCTGCCTATATTCTGCTTCCATACCATCTGGTTGACCAGTATCAGCGCGGCGCAATCGCCGAGTTGCTGGGTTTTATCTGGATGCCCTTGATGATGATTTTCGCTGACCGGTTGATGCGAAATCGTGAGTCGCCATTTACTTTGAATTCTACAACGCTTCTTCACATGGCTGGGCTTGCCGCAAGCTATGGCGCATTTTTATGGTCACACCCGCCGACGGCTTTTCAGTTTTCGATGGGTTTCGGGCTTTACGTTTTACTGCAAACCTATTTCAAAAAAAATTGGCGAAGTTTAATTTATGTCGGGTGTGGCATTGGATTGGGCGCGTTATTATCAGCGGCGTATATGTTGCCGGCTTTTCTTGAAAGACATTTTGTGCGTTCGGAATACATAGCGAAAACCTGGCCCTATCACGGCACCTATATTTTTGTTCACGACTTGCCTTATTTAGACGGCAACCGGGGGTTCTTTATTCTGTTGGATGCCGTATGGATTTTTTCAACTTTTGTAATTTTATTGTGCGGAATTTTTTTTATATTTGAACGAAAAACTTTAAATAAAGCGTTTCAAAGACAGGTTTGGTCATGGATTGCGATTGGCTGTTTTGTCAGTTTCATGATGGTTAAACCATCGCAGTTTATTGGTAAATGGATTCCGGGGATTGAAATCGGAGTTTTTACCTGGCGAATGCTCGGCATCGCAACTTTTATTTGCGCGTTGATTGGTGGCGCTTGTATTCACATTGCGGGCGGGATTTTACGCCGGGCAAATTTTGAACGGACGGCTGCAGTTTTTCTTGCCGGGCTGATTTTCGTGTGCGGAACCACGCTGAGTTTTTTTGCGGTTATTCGCCCGATGGTTTACGCCCCGCTTTTTATTCCTGAAAAAGAGCATTGGAATTTTGCAACCCTACCGATTCAGGCTCCGGAATTTCCTTTTGAAGATTTGCCACGCATTGACCGCGCGACCTTGGCTTCCAGCTACAATGAAACCGCTAACGGAGAAGTTCAAATAGAAAAATGGCAACCGGAATTACGGTTGTTGCGAGTGAAATTGAATTCATCGGATAAATTACAAATTCGCACCTTCAATTTTCCGGGTTGGGTTGCCTCAATCGAAAATCGCGAAATTCCCATCATAACCGGCAAAACGCTTGGAGAAATCAATCTGGAATTGCCCCCCGGCGAATATCAACTCAGGCTTGAATTCACCGATACGCCGGTTCGCCAACGGGCTGAACTGATCACCATAGGGGCATTTATAATTTTAATAGCTTTATTGGCGATTTCATTCATCAACCGAAAAATAAAAACCCAAATTCATTGCCCTGAACCGAAATAATTCTCCTCACCATTATGAAGCAATAATCTCTTTCCCTGCTTGACACAATCAGAGGTCTGTTTGAGAATGCCTCTGCATAATTCGCATCTTGCCTCGCACGGAGGTTATATGGCGCAAAATCAAGCCGATGCTACTTTGCTTGAGTCGTTAAGGGAATCCGGCGATTACAAAAAACTGGCTGAATTTCTGCCTAATAGCTGGCGAAATTCCCCTGAGTATAATTTTGAAGCGATTCGCCTGCGCTTACTGGCAGCCGAATTGGCGAGCCGAATTGAGAAACCCGATGAATTAAAAACCGCGATGTCGCCGTTTCTCAGGAATATTGATAAAGCTCCATTTGCGCTTGCCGGTCGGGTTTTACTCGGATGCGCCAATTACTACCACTATTTTAAGGATTACCAACAATCCTTAAAATTTTCTTCACAAGCCGAAGCCGCAGCCTTTGCCCGCGATGATGAATGGACACAGGCGGAAGCCCATTATTTGAAAACCTTGGCGCTCCATGAATTAACCGATTGGGATAAATCGCTAGTCGAAATTCAAGAAGCGATATTGTTGTTTTCAGAACAGGCGCGACTTTACCGGCTGGGATTGGCTTATCTCACCAAGGGAATCATCTTGAACCGGCTGGGGCGGATTGAAGAAGCCAATACCGCGCTATTTAAAAGCCTGAAACTGCTGGCGAAATTTCCCGATTACCAGAGTCAGGCAATTGCGCGATTTCATTTGGCGAAGACCTTCAGTCATCAGGGGGAATTTTCAAATGCTTACCAGCAATTACTCTTCGCCCATGAAATATTTGAAACAACCGGCAATGAATATGACTATCTGACGTTGACTGAATTGGTATTGATGTTGACGGCATTAAAAGATTTTGATGAAGCAAAATACTTCATCTGTCGCGCCTTGAATTCCAGTCAAGCGAATTTATCTGCGGGTGCAAAAGCTTACGCCGTAAAAGCCGAATATCATCTCGCCCGGCGCGAATTTGAAGAGGCTGGAAGTGCTGTCAGGATTTCACTGGATTATGCAACGCAAAATAAAAATAAATTGCAGGAATCGGAAGCTAAAAAAATCTATGGAAAAATCTGCTTGTCGCAAAAACTGTACGAAGATGCGGCGAGATATTTAGAAACCGCGCTCGATTTGGCGCGTGAACTTCAGGAACCGTTGGTTATCGTTGAAACCAAAGCGCTACTCGCACAGGCAATTTGTGAAGCCAACCCGTCAGAAGCCTTTAGCCTGCTGTCCCAAGTCGAAGCCTACCTTGAAGGGCGTGAATTGAATGTCTTGAAAAAAATTGCGCAGGAAGGGCGAAAACAGATTAATGCCATTGAACAGGAACATTTTTTTGTTCTGTCGGATGCGCATTTACCACAACTCGCTGATGCGCGTGAAGCCATGTTGAAATGGATGTGGGCGCGCTCTTTATTTCAGGCAAAAGGCAATGCCGCAAAAGCGGCTTCGATTATCGGTGTGACCCCGACCTATATCCGCAAATTGACCAAAGAGATTCCCCGCGACCTCTTACGCCCGAAAAAGAAAAGAACCAAAAAAGGTTTATAGTTGCTCAATTAAAAACCTTCACTAGCAAAGAAATGAAACGATTGATTGGCATTGCGATTTTAATATTTTTTTGCGCTCAGCTAACCATTTCGCTGCAAAAAACCGATGATTCATTGCATGACAAACCGCATCGTGAAGTGGCAATTACCTTCGATGATTTACCCGCCACGCATGGCGACGTTCAAGCGATGCAGTCGATAACCGAAAAACTGTTGAAAAGCATTAAAGCGAATGGTGTGCCGGCAATCGGCTTTGTCAATGAAAGCAAACTTTATCTCGATGAGCGCGAAAACCCGAAAGCCATTGCCTTGCTGCGCGCCTGGTTGGACGAAGGGTATGAACTTGGCAATCATACTTTTTCACATATTTATATCGAGCAGGCGAGCCTTGAAGAATATCAAAAAAATGTCATTCGCGGCGAAATCATAACCAGGCGTCTGTTAGGTGAACGCGGGAAACTGTTGCGCTATTTTCGCCATACGCAATTGCGAACCGGGCCAACGGAAACATACCGGCAAGGACTCAATCAATTCCTGAAATCGCGCGGCTACACGATTGCACCCGTCACTATTGATAATCAGGATTTTATGTTCGCGCAGGTTTACCGGGATGCGAAACAACGTGGGGACCGGACGACGATGAAACGTGTGGCGGATGCATATGTTCCTTATATGGAAAATGTATTTGAATTCTTTGAAAATTTATCCCACGAATTTTTGGGATATGAAGTCAAACAAACCCTGCTACTCCACGCCAATGATTTAAATGCCGATTATCTTAATGAACTCGCGGCGATGTTGAAACGTCGGGGTTACCGGTTTATTTCGCTTGATGAAGCGTTGAAAGATAAAGCCTATCAATTACCAGAGGCGCAGCATCGTCGCGGACTGTCGTGGATTCATCGTTGGATGCTTGCGAAAGGGCTGGCAATGAAACCTGAACCAGGCGAACCGCCATTCATCACCGAATTATTCAATGCGAGGACACGTTGATGGTTTGGGTGATGACAGGCTCGGCGCGTGAACGCCAAAGCTCATCGGTTTGACTGTATAACGTTTCTTTCAGGCGTTGATAATTTTGCGCAAATTGTTGTTGTTCGCTATCGGTCAAGGCTGGTGTGCCATCAGCAACCCGCGCGCTCTCAATCACTCCATCAAGTTTTAATGCCAGCTTTAAACAGGCAAGCATCTTTTCGGTGTTGCCGAATCTGCACGCCGCATTGAACGCTTCAAAAGCCGGTTGATAAATTTGCATCAATCGTTCATCACCGACGTAACAGGCTCGCCAGGCGCGTTGCCATTCGCGCGGCAAAACATTGGCAGGACCCGAAACCACGCCGACGGGTAATTCGTCGTGAAGCAAATACCGATTCCATGACTCGCGAACTCGCCCGATGAAACTATCCTCAAGTTGAAATACCTGAAACATCAACAGGGCATTGCCGATATAAATTCCAAACTCGCCTTTGTTTTTATAATGCAACGCGCCGCGTGTGTAATTGCCCAGCACTCTGCGCGAAGCCGAAACTTTAATGCCGCAGACAAATGGCAACCGGCTCAGTTTTTTGACATCGCGGGTGCGGATGTGCGAGCGTTTCGGGTCAACCGCGATGTCAGCGTTATCATAGAGAAAAATCGGCAGGGCTTTTTCCTTGTGGTCAAATAAATCGCTGACTTCGCGTTGAAAAAAATCGATTAAATCGGTGAGGTCTTGTATTGAAAGCGGCGCGATGACCACCGCATCAGCGCCAAGCTCTAAAGAATATTCGAGATTTGCCAGGGTTTCTTTTCGGGTTTCGGCAGTAACGCCGACCCACGCCTCGACGGTCGCTTTTCCCAAGTTTGCCTGCTCGCGATTGAGGTTTTCGACTTCTTCGACTTCGATGCGCATCAATCGTTGGCGTTCGTGGTTGGTGATGCGGTTCCATTCGCCTGTGGTGCCGACGCCGAAAATAATATCTGCCCCATAACCTTGCTGAGCGTTATAGCGAAACACCGCGCGTTGTTCATCTTCAATGACACGATTTTGCGCGTCCAGAATGGTGACGCTTGGAATGCTGAGTCCACGACGCGGCATATAATTCAAGCCCACTTTCGACAAGCCTCCAGATAATTCATGACCTTTAATTTTTTATTGACCGGTAAATCTTTGAGCATCTTGTTAATATCTTTGCGATCAAACGCATGTAAAGAGATTGATTGAATGCGGCGCGAAGGAAACGTCACTTCGGCAATCTCAATCCAGCCAAATGGCGTCTGGTATTGTGAACGCACTTTGCCAACCAGCAACAGTTGAATTTCCGGTGATGCTTGAGCGAATAGTTTAATAAATTTTTCGGCTTTTATTTTGGTAGTTTTAATTTTGGGAATCGAAACATTCAACAGATTGCAAGTATCTTTCAGCGTCCGGGGTTTTAGCGGAAAGCGGAAGGTTTTTTTATTGCTTTCGCTGTAAAGTTCGATTTTCGCGGCAGACGATTTCAGCAGTAATTTAAATTTCAAAACCCAGGCGCTGCCGATGGATTTTCTCAGCTTGATGTTATGTTTGCTGGTTGAAGAGATGAGATAGAGGTCTTGCCCAATCAGGTTATTGAGCGGTTTGCCATTCGGGTCTAAGCGGATTGGATAGCTTTCGATTTTTTTCAGCAGTTTTTTCCCGGCTTTGCCGAATGCTCGCCATTCCCAAACTTCGCCTTCTTCCGCAGGTTTCGCCATCAATCCGCTCCTTCCGCAAAAGCTGATTCGGGAGAGTAGAGCGCCGGTTGAAAAAGTCTGGCTTCAATCAAATGTAAAATTTTTTCGACCGTTTCGCCTTCCAGTAGCATCTTCTTGACGGTGGCGACGACCGGCGCAATTTCGGCTGCCTGCGGCGCAAAACGCGCGTCCTGGCGAATCAAATCTTCGATGACGCGCAATTCCCGTTCGCTTCTGGAAATATCGCGCGACAAGCCAACGGCAACCGCCAGTTGTTTGGGAATGGTTTTGTTGTTGACAATCAAGCCCAGCAGGTTGAATTCATCATTGGCGCGTTCTTTGATTTCATTCAACCGCAGCAGTGAATTTTTAAATCCGAGTTGTCCGCGCAAAGAAAGTTCGATAATCGGTTTTTGATTGTCTTCGATGTCGTCATAACCCGCGCAATGTTTTTTCAAGGTTTCAAAAACCTCTTCACGAACCGCTTCGGGTTCTTCGTGCCCGCTGATTTCATGTGTGATGCGTTTGAATGGACGCTGGAAATAATCTTGTCCGGCGGTGATAAATTCGGTGGTGATTTTTTTGCCTTCGGTTTCGGTGATGAAAGCGCCTCGCGGATTGTCGATTTCATCAATGCTACAGGCTTCAAGTGAACCCGGATTGTAAGCCCAGCCTTCAATATCGAACTTTTTGTGTGTATGACCGAGCGCCAGATAATCGACGGCATCGCGCATGGTAATTAACTTTGAAATCGAGATGGCGTGTTGAACTTTGTGGTTGAGTTGCCCTTCGATATCCGAATGCAAAAGCATGATGTTGGTGGCATTTTCGCGACGGTTATCCAGCGTTGCTTGTGCAAGAAGCGGCAAGACATTGCCAACCGTCGACCCATACCAGGTTGAACCGAAGATTCGCGCATCGGCAATGTCTATGTATGCGCCTTTCCTGGTCTCTTCGTTCCACGCCGATAAATAGGGCGACCCATCCGACCAGCCGGGTTCGAGCAGATGAATGAATCCCCATTGCGAAAAACTGCGAAGCCAACTGAACCGCGAGGTGGCTTCGTGCTGGTCGTGATTTCCTTCGATGACGACCACCGGAATCTGCGCTTCTTTAAGTTTCATAAGCATCGCCATCGCGTGATTGGCGGCTTGCGGTTCGACGACGCGACGGTCGAATAAATCACCGGCAATGAGAACAAAATCAACCCGACGGGTAATTGCAAAGCGTTCGATGACTTCGCTCCAGGCGCGAAAAAAATCCCCGGTTCGGTCGGGTAAATTGTATCGCTTGATTCCCAGATGAACGTCAGCAATGTGTAAAAATCTTGCCATAATTGATGAGAAGCATTCTACAACACGAAATTCCGTTGTCGGTAGTCAACTCTAAATATTTGTTGATCGACGATTGAAAAAGCAGATGACTATTCAGCGAAAAGGGATTTTAAAGAATGGTTAATCGAAAAATGAAAAAGGTAACGACTGAGAGGCTTACTTAAATTGTCGCTACTCTCAATCGTTACCTTAAAAGAAGTTGAAAAAAGCACTTTCGCCTGCGTTTAAAAAAGCCCTAGCGACTGGCGCTTTGTGGTGTTTGCCCGACGGTGATTAATTCGCGAATCTTATTTTTAACGTGAATAGCTGCCAAGCCATAATTTGACATCACGGCGGCGTTGTAACCACTACTCAAAAACATATCCAGATTTGAACTGATGCCCGGAAAGCCGCCACCGTGTCCAACGATAGAAGGCTCATGCTCTATATCAAATCCGTAACCATAATCTTTTGAATTCAATTCAGGTTTGGCGGTCAGTAAAGTTTTCACGTACTCTTGTCCGACCAATTTACCCGCCCGCAACGCAACCGCGAAATTCAACAAATCATCAACCGTCGAGTAACCCCCACCGGCAGGTCCGCCGCGCATCACATGTTTGAAAATATTATTGGTGAATTGAATACCCGCTTCGGTGTATTGCTTTTCGTAGCCAACCGCCAGATTCGTATTAACCTTGTCGAGTTCATAACAATCCGAATTGACCATTCCGGCGGGTTTGTAAATATTTTCGCGAATGTAATCAAAATAACTTTGACCGGAAGCAACTTCGATGACCTTTCCAAGCACCAGCATTCCCGTGTTGCTGTAGCTCCATTTCGTCCCAGGTTCAAATTGTAACTTTTCACCTTCGGCTAACTTCATCATCTCATCAACGGTACGGAAATTTTCGCGTGATGACTCAAAGAATTTTTTGTTGAAATAGCTTCCCAACCCCGACGTGTGGCTGAGCAGGTGTTTGATTTTAATTTTTTGCGCCGACTCTTTATCAGGAAATTCCGGTAAAAATTTAGACAGTGGGTCATCAAAAGAAAGTTTCCCGCGTTCGACCAATTGCGCGATGGCTACCGAGGTAAACATCTTGTTCATTGAACCGAGGTTGAATTTGGTATCGATGCGATTGGCAACGTTGAAATCTTTGTTCGCTATACCAAAAGCTTTTCGATAAATCGGCTTTCCGTCTTTGGCAATCAGTACGGTGCCGGAAAATAAATCTGCGGCAACTAATTTTTGCAGATAGCTATCAAGTTCTTTGGCGATTTCTTCATCGGATAGTTTTTTAGTCAAACGCGCAGTTGCCGGAGCCTGTGGTTCATCAAGTCCGATGCCGGTGATGCGATTAGGCGCGTCGGGTTCGACACGAACATAGATGATTGTCCAACCGGCTAATTTATTTTTAAAAAATACCCCGGTTTCGTTGGGCTTGGATACTTTGACGCTGTGGAATTCCAATCCGCGTGACCAGTCATAAAGCTTGGCAATAAAATCGAGATGCGTTGCAACCGGCACTTTCAAAAACGAAGGCGCATAATTTTCCGCAACATACTTTTTCGCTTCGGCGCGATTTCCCATGCTGATAACTTTTCCAAGTTCGATAGCGCGACGAACCGCCGGGGTATCGTTACCCGCATCGGTTGTTTGTTGGGCAATAATTGATGGTGAAAATACTGAAACAACCATCACTAATGAAAGGATAGTTGAATGTAATCTTTTCATTTTAAGAACTCCTTTTTGATTCTCTGAAATTATTTATATAACGGTTTGCCTCTGATTAAACGGTTGTCCTTAACATTTGTTTTATGGATTATTATGATGTTTGGTATTCACATTATGAATTTAGAAGCTATTGATTTGAATCTATTACTGGTTTTTGAAGCCTTGATGGATGAACGTCAGGTGACGCGCGCCGCAAAGCGCATCGGACTCAGTCAACCGGCAATGAGTAACGCCTTAACCCGATTGCGTCGCACCTTCAATGATCAGTTGTTCATTAAAACTTCAACCGGGATGATTCCCACACCGACCGCCCAAACCCTGAGCGAACCGGTGCATCTCGCGCTGTCAAAGTTACGTGAAGCATTGGATTCCAAACGCGCCTTTAATCATACGGAATCCAGACGAACCTTTCATATCCTCGCCAATGATTATATTGAAATCACCTTATTGATGAGGTTACTCCAGACGCTGCGCGCGCGAGCCAGGGGGATTAAGCTGCGGCTGCATCGCCCACGAAATTTATTTGAACCGCCGACCGCATCGGAGTTGACCGAATCATTTGATCTGGCAATCAGTCTTTCACCAAACCCGCTGGTTCTCGATTCCAGCGCGCGTTCGGAGTTGTTGTGGGAAGAAGGTAACGTTTGCATTGCACGCAAAACGCATCCGCTGATTCAGAATAAACTCTCGATCAAACAATATGCAGAAGCCGACCATATCGCGGTGTTTTATAAGCAACAGGGACAAGGGGTGATTGATACGTTACTGGCGCAAAAAGGTCTCTCGCGGCGCACGGTGGTTCACGTTCCGCATTTCACCACTGTGCCTTTTGCGGTATCAGAAACCGATTTAATTGCGACGATTCCTGAATCGCTGGCAAAAAAATTTTCCAAACAATTGAAACTTCAAGTGCTGCCTTTACCGATAGCGATTCCGCCATTTCGTTTAACTTTGCTTTGGCATGAACGCTTCCATAACGACCCTGCCCATCAATGGATGCGCAATCTTTTAATAGAGCATTGCCGATAAGCATGAAACAAATAACGAAATTGACATTGTTTATCTGCTCTTGCATGATTGCGCTGCTATTTTCAATTTCATAATCAGCAGAATTACCAATCAGGGAGGATAAATTGATGAGTCTGGATCGCCGGGATTTCATGAAATTAAGCGCATTTTCCGCATTGACCGTTGCATTTAACCAGCAAAGAGAGTTACCCCAACCGATTGCTTCCCTAAAATCAATGACCGGAAACGTCAAACCGATTCCGCGTGAAGAATATTTAGAGCGGCAGGAAAAGGCGCGGCAGTTTATGCGCGAAGCTAAACTCAATGCCATTTTTCTAACCGGTGGTTCAAGTCTTTATTACTTCACAGGCGCGCAGTGGGGAATCAGTGAAAGGCTTTTTGGCATGATTTTTCCCGCCAAAGGAGAACCGGCGTACATCACCCCGGCATTTGAAAAGGGGCGCGCACTTGAACAAATCAAATTCGGTAACGATGTGCGGGTATGGGAAGAGCATGAAAGTCCTTATCAGATTGCGGCGACGATTTTAAAGGACAGAGGCATCACTACCGGTTCTCTCGGTATTGAAGAAACCGTCGATTTCCGATTTGCAAATGGCGTGGCAAAAGCCGCGCCGCAATTGAAAATCGTGAGCGCCGACCCGGTAACAGCGCGTTGTCGACGAGTCAAATCAGCAAATGAACTGGCGCTGATGAAACTCGCCAATCAAATCACTCTGAAAGCCTATGATGCGGCGCTTTCAACGCTTCGAGAGGGAATGACCCACGTCGAACTCGGAGCCAATATCGCAGCCGCGCATCAAAAACTCGGTTCATCAGGTGGAGCCTTGGTTTTATTCGGAGAATGGTCGGCATCTCCACACGGAACCGTGGTTCCACAAAAACTTCGTGAAGGTGAAATCGTTTTGGTTGATGGCGGTTGCAGCGTTGAAGGTTATAAATCAGACATCACCCGGACAACGGTTTTTGGTAAACCAACCGAGCGACAATTAAAAGTTTGGGAGATTGAACATCGCGCTCAAAAAGCGGCATTAAAGACTGCGCGACCCGGTGCTGCCTGTGAAGATATTGATGCCGCAGCCAGAAAAGTCATCGTTGATGCAGGCTTCGGTCCTGATTATAAATTCTTCACGCATCGTGTCGGACATGGCATCGGACTCGACGGGCACGAGTGGACTTATCTGGTGCGCGGCAATAAAACCAAACTTGAACCGGGAATGACCTTTAGTAACGAGCCGGGAATTTACATACCTGGCGAATTCGGTGTGCGGCTTGAAGACATCATGGTGATTACAGAGACCGGCGCAGAGTTATTTACGGGTCAAGCCGCATCGCTTACGGAGCCTTGTGCTTCGGCTTAAATTTTTAACAAAAACTTGAAAAAGATTACCGAACAAACGGAAATAACCGAACTGACGAAAAGCGCAATTGCTGTAAATATGCTAAGCCACGATTAAAAATCAAATGCCGTTTGTTCCGATGATTGCATTTGTTCGGTCGTTCAAAAAATTCTCCCGGAGGTAAATTGTGATTTCACTACGCCGCATCTTTTCATTCATGTTTGGTCTGTCATTACTTTTCAGTATGTTTCCTAATATATCGGCTCAACAGTTTGATCAGAAGTATTACCAGAACCTGCGCTGGCGGTGTATTGGCCCGTTTCGCGCCGGTCGCACGGTTGGCGCGTGCGGAGTGCCGGGGCAACCCAATGTCTTTTATATCGGCGTGAACAATGGCGGCGTGTGGAAGACCAATGATTTTGGGCGCACCTGGAAACCCATCTTCGATGAGCAGCCGACAGGTTCAATTGGTGACCTCGCCGTTGCCCCTTCAAATCCGAATATCATCTACGTTGGGTGTGGTGAAGGCTTGCAACGCCCTGACCTTGCAACCGGCGACGGAGTTTATAAATCGACCGATGGCGGCAAGAGCTGGCGCAATGTGGGTCTCAAGGATGCCCAACAGATTGGCGGCGTTTGTATCGACCCGAAAGACCCCAACCGGGTTTTCGTAGCGGCACTCGGTCATCCTTATGGACCAAATACCGAGCGCGGCGTTTATCGTTCAACCGATGGCGGCGAAACCTGGACGCGAGTTTTATACAAAGATGAAAACACCGGCGCGATACAAGTAGAATTTGACCCCAATAATTCACAAATCCTTTATGCGGATTTATGGGCGGGACGCCAGGGACCCTGGGAAAATGGCGCGTGGCAAGGGCAGGAAAGCGGACTCTTCAAATCCACAGATGGCGGCAACACCTGGAATAAATTGACCAAAGGCTTGCCGACTTTTGCACAAGGGTTAGGGCGCATCGGTTTTGGCATATCACGAAGCAATTCACAAATCATTTATGCGACGGTTGATGCCAATCCGCAACAGGGCGGCATCTATCGCAGCGATGATGGCGGCGCGAATTGGCGCAAAGTCAGTAGTGATGCGCGAACCTGGGGGCGCGGTTCGGATTTTGCCGAAATTCGTCCGCATCCGAAAAATCCTGAAATTGTTTTTGTCGGCAATACCGCTTCATATAAATCCACTGATGGTGGAAAAAACTGGACGGGGTTTAAAGGCGCGCCGGGCGGTGACGACTATCATCGGATTTGGATAAACCCGGATAATCCCGACATCATGCTTTTTGCTACAGACCAGGGCGCAACCATTACGGTGAATGGCGGAGAAACCTGGAGCAGTTGGTACAACCAACCGACGGCGCAGTTTTATCATGTGATTACCGACAATCGCTTTCCTTACTGGGTCTATAGCGGACAACAGGAGAGCGGTTCTGCGGCGGTTGCGAGTCGCGGCGATTATGGCGCAATCACTTGGCGCGATTGGCGAACCGTCGGCGTCGAAGAATACGGTTACGTCGCGCCCGACCCGTTGAATCCTGATATAACTTATGGCGGCAAAATCACACGCTATGATTGGAAGACCGGACAGACGCAAAACATCGCGCCTGAGGCAATCCGAAGCGGCAAGTATCGTTTTCTGAGAACCGCTCCGGTAATTTTTTCACCGGTAGATAAGCGAACACTTTATTATGCGGGGAATGTGCTGTTTAAAACCATGAATGGCGGGCAGAGTTGGGAAGCCATCAGCCCAGACCTTTCACGGGAAAAGTGGGAGGTTCCTGAAAACATTGGCGTCTATCGAACCAAAGACATGGAAACCATGCCGCGTCGTGGGGTGATTTATACAATTGCGCCTTCACGTCAGGACATCAACACGATTTGGGTCGGCACAGACGATGGGCTGATTCACATCACGCGCGATGGTGGAAAAAATTGGACGAATGTCACACCGCCCGCTTTGAAATCGTGGGCTAAAGTATCATTGATGGATGCGTCGCATTTCGATAACAACACGGCATATGCGGCGATCAATACATTCCGATTGGATGATTTGCGTCCGCACATTTATAAAACCCATGATGGTGGCAAGACCTGGAAAGAAATTACCAGTGGCATTCCGGGGGGTGGCATTGTCAATGTCGTGCGTGAAGACCCTGAGCGCAAAGGGTTGCTTTATGCCGGAACCGAACAAGCGGTTTATGTTTCGTTCGACGATGGCGAACATTGGCAATCGCTGAGACTTAATATGCCCGCAACCTCGATTCGCGATTTAGTGATTAAAGATGATGATTTGGTTGTGGGAACACACGGGCGGTCGTTCTGGATACTGGATGATGTGACGCCACTCAGACAAATGAATGATCAGGTTGCAAGCGCAGATGCAACCTTATTCAAACCGCAACTCACTTACCGCATTCGTCGAAGTTTAAACACCGATACGCCGATTCCACCGGAAGAACCGATGGGGCAGAATCCACCGGATGGCGCGATTTTGAATTATTATTTAAAAACTGATGCTCGCGAACCCGTGGTGCTTGAAATTTTTGACAAGTCAGGAAAATTGCTGAGGCGATTTAGAAGTGATGATAAAGCAGAACAGATTGATGAAAGACAATTGCCCTATCCGACCTACTGGTTTCGACCGCCGCGAGTGCTTTCGGCAAAAGCCGGAATGCAACGCTGGATTTGGGATTTGAATTACGCGCCGCCTGATGAGGTGCGTCGTTCATACCCGATGACCGCGATTTATCAGGACACCCCACCGGAACCTTCGGGGCCAACCGTGTTGCCCGGTGAATACACCGTGAAGTTGACGGTGAATGGCAAAAGTTACTTGCAACCCCTCACGATAAAAATGGATCCGCGAGTAACGACGCCACCCGCAGGCATTCAAAAAATGTTTGAGATTTCTTATGGCAGTTATGAAGCGATGCGTGAGTCGCGCCAAGCCATTATGCAAATCCGCAATATGCGAAAACAGATTGACGATTTGAAAAAACGCACAGGCGCAGTCACGCTCATTGATGGATTGACAGCATTGGATAAAAAAGCGGCATCAATTGAAGGACAAGGCGGCGGTGGCGGATTCGGTGCGCCTGCTGCCGGGGAACCGACATTCAATCGTTTGAATGGGCAGTTTCTTTCGCTAATGAATCTGGTGGAAGGCGCAGATGTCACGCCAACTGCACAGGCGCAATCTGCTTTTACAGATTCGCAAAAAGCTTTGAAAGATTTATTAGCGCGTTGGCGGGAGGTGAAAGAAAAGGATGTGAAGGCGATGAATGACCAATTACGCGGCGCGAATTTACCAACGATTAATTTTTAATTTTACGAAAAGCAGGTAGCTGAAAAGCCTCTGTATTTTTATGTACAGAGGCTTTTCATTTTAAAGGGTATCAATCGTGAGTTTGATGTCTGCCTGTTTCCATGCCATTTCAAACTCTTTTTGCACAAACTGTGCGGCGGTGGTTTTGCCTTGGGCTTTCAAGCTTTCCATTAAACCGAATAGCGAACGTCCGCTGCGCGGATTCTTTTCCAAATCGGCGCGAAAAACTTTTTCGGCATCGGCATATTCGCCGCTTGCAAACATCGCGCTACCTAAAGCCTCGCGCACAGGGATATACCAATCGGCAGGCTCGTTATAGTTCAATCCATCTTCCGCTTCGATGCCTTTTCTGAAAAATGCATAGGCGGCGGTTTTATCTTTTTTCGCCAGTGCAATTTTTCCCGCCAGATAGTTTTCAGCCACACGCAAAACATCTTTGGTGTTGTTCAAACCCAGTGATGCTCCATCGGGTAATCCATTGATGATTTGTTGAATCGTCATTAATTCGCTTTCGGCTTTAGCGGTATTGCCTTTTGCTAATTGCGCCCTGCCTTGCGCGAAATGCCAGATCGCGTTGGTGTAAGGCATGACCGATTTATCGGGTTCGGGATACCTCAAAATCTCATCCCATTTTTGAAAACGCACCGCAACAAATAACGCAGTGGGTGTAAAGGCATCAAGCATCGCCATCTCTTTCACGAGTGGTGAAGCGAAAGCGACCAATTCACCGGCGGCTTTTGTCGCATCGGCATAACGACCCTGGAAGGCGCTGGCAATGGCAAAAAAATGGACGTTGTGGTTGTAATACATCAACGGATAGATGCCTTCTGCGCCACGGGCTTTGATATAAGCGCGGTCGGCGTCTGCGCCCTGTGCATTGGCGGCGGCGGAGTTTTCATAATCGCCGATGCGTTGATAAATATGTGCAGGCATATGTACCAGGTGTCCCGCATCGGGAGCGAGAGTTTTTAATCGGAAGGCGCTTGCCAGTCCGCGTTCAGGTGTGCGCGAGGCTTCAACGGCGTGAATGTAGTAATGATTCGCGCCGATGTGATTGGGATTGCGTTTGAGAACCGATTCCAATACAGCAACAATCTCTTCGGTGCCTTCTTCGGGTTTGCCATCTTTGGTGTAAAGTTTCCAGGGACGCAAATTCATCAGGCTTTCGGCATAAAGCGTCGCGGCGTCCAAATCATCGGGGTATTTTTTCATCAACTCTGCCATCGCATTTTTGTAATCTAAACCCAATTTTTGATAATCGGCTTTCGGGTCGGGCGAATAGCGTTTAGCCAAAGCGTTGATGTAATCGCGCTCGTTTTCGGAGGCTTTGGAAATCAGGTTGAGGGCTTTTTGAACGGCTTCATAAGCAAGTTTTTCGCGTTCGGGCAGAGGTCCGAGATTGTAATTTGCGCCATTGACGAGCGCAATGCCCCAGTATGCCATAGCTAAATTCGGGTCAAGTTCAGCCGCGTGTTTAAATGACCGCGCGGCTTCATCGTGATTGAACCCATAGAGCAAGGCAAAACCTTGATTGAAAAATTTTTGGGCTTCGGGATTTTTCGTCGAAACCGGGTGATGCAAATCACTCAACCCTGAGAAGACCATCGCAGATTTATCTTTGGTTGAATGTTGATGCTGTTGATGTTGTGAAAATGTCGATAGTGGTAATATCAGAATCAAAATCAGAGTTAGTCTTTTCATCTACTTTACCTCGTATTCAAGTCTAATATACGAATGCCCAAGACTAACCGGATTATAGAATTTGCATAACGGATTGCGAAAGCGCCAAGTTTCAACAAATCTCTTCACCCGTTAATCAAAAGTAGAGGATGAGAATGGATTTCATAAAATGAAAAGGGCGGATCAAACGAAAAATCTGCTCGTCTAATCCGCCCTGCTAATTTAGAAGAATGATTTTATTTCAGCTTCATTGATGGATCGCCGAATAAAATCCAGGTTCTACGAACATCGACGTTTGCGGTAGCGGCTTTGGCTTTGGCTGCCGCTTCACCGAGCGTCAGCGGTTTACTTTGGGATGAACCGAATAACGCTTTCATCAACTCAAGGTTCATTTCCGCCTGTGCATCCGGCGGACAAATTGCCGATGAAGCCCAGACAGCTATGGCGCCGCTTTGATCTGCCTTAACAAGAGTTTCAGCGAGCGATTCATTCAACGCATCTTCAAAGTACCCGGTTAAACAGGTCATCATTACAAAGAGCGGAAACTGCCCGGTATTTTCCATATGCGAAACGGCGTCGCTTGATAATAGATTGCCTCTGGTAAAACTGATTGCTCCGTGACCGAGGTAATTGACCACCTGTTGACCATTGTTAATGAACGATAAGACATCAGTTCGATTTTTATCGTCACTGTTTCGTGAACGGAAAACCAGGTCGGCATTGGTTCCGGCGGGCAACAGGGATTGCACAGTCATCGACCCAGCCTCGAAATTAAAACCATCATTTGTATCCGCAATCATTAATGCGCTCTTGCTTAAACCAGATGCCTTTTCATAGTTTTCGAGCTTGGCAACCATTTGTGAAACTTCCGAAGCGGTACGTCCGGGCAAACGTCCGACATACATTACGGGAACCCCCTCATTATTAAAATCGGCAAACCAATCATCACTTGCAGTTTGGAAAACCGCCGTATCAATTAATTTGCTGGGAACGAAATCGACTTCGCCAAATCCTAAATAATTCTTCATATCGTATGAAGCATCGCCCACAAAAAGCACATAACGCGGGGGAGTGCTCCACAAGCTATAGGCATATGAAAGAAAGTTTTTAATTGCCTGAGTCGATTTCTGTCCGAAGGCAAATTCGTTATAGATGTCTTCGACATCAACAACGACCGGGCGTAACCCCTGGCTGCGACGCAGCGCAACCAGCGGATTCAGTGCATTGCTGAAATTGCCATTCGTAATAATTAATAAATCGGCCTGATTCGCTTTCCCGCGTAAATTGGTTTTGTTCACCAATTTAATTGAAGAAGGGGAGAGAAAACGATTTTCTGCGAGTGCAAGCACTGTATGGGTGTCTGCATCAGCCAGGCCGAAAGTTACACCGTAGCCGTCACCTTCCCGATGAGCCGTCGTGGCAAATTCAGTCGGTAATTCAGGATTGGTGATGTCAATAACGCGAACTTTATCAGTGGAAAATCCCGTCACCACTTGCCGGGTCTGGTTAGCCTCTACAGTCATTCTCAGCTTGTCAGCATCCGCTGTATAGGTGCGGCGATAGGTGAGGCGAATGAAATCCACAAGCGTATAATCCATTCCACCCGACAAACTGTTTAAGGTGACGGTGTTTCTTGCGGTCAACAGGGATTGCGGTATCGAGAAAACCTGAGAACTTCGGTTAGTGCCATCAAATACCAGTGTCCCTACCGGATTTCCATTTACTATAACTTTAACCCGATGGTCTTCGTTTCCGGGTAAATCCGTGACCCCTTGTAAAGCGATTTCAAGCTTGGCATTGCCTTCAAAACCGGAGTCGAGATTTGTTGCCGTTAATATTTTGTTGGTGGGATAAGCGGTAATCAGGCTGCCAAAGAAATTTTCTTCATCGCCGTTTAACAAACCGGAGAAATAGATAAATCGATCTTTGATTTCAACCGAATAATCGAAACTGGTTTGCGAAGGATTATCAGCGGCAGCTTTAACTTGATTGATACGTAATCCGGCTTCGTTACCGGCAACCAACCAGTAAGCGTGTTTATCGGTTTCTATCGAATTCAACGCCACGCCATAAAATTCAAGGCTATCGGTAGCATCGAATTTTCCGTCCGCCTGACCATTTACCCGCATCGCTACCTGACGACCATCAACATAGAGTTGCAATTTTCGAGGATCAACGTTGGAGGGAAAACCGGCAGCAATCAAATCAGGTTGTCCGACTTTATACCACCCGGTTGATTTAATGTTGATTTTCGCTGATGCCTGACTGGTGGCGTTGAGGTTGTATGCCTGTTTTGCCTGACTGAATTTCGCTAACTCCATCGCATCTTCAACTGGCTTGGTGTCAACTTCGGTTTGAAGATTTTCAGCCTGGCTATGGATTTCTCTAAGCGAAAGTAATTCGTTGGCGCCTTCACTAAAAACCCTTTCCGAAGATTTAGAGGAATCGACATACACGGGACCATGTAAAGTCTTTTCGCCTCTGAGATCTATATCTTCGATCCAGTAACGGGCGGAAGTTATCTTACTCGCCGTTTTGTCTGTCCAAACGTATGATTTGCCTGAAGTCAAAGCGATGCCTTTTCCGGCTTCAAGCGCAGAACCCGCTAAGATATTGGGGGTTATTAATGTAAGTTTGCCATCCTGTTCACGGTAAATATTGAACCCCAGATTATCAACTTCATAACGGGTATCCCATTTGAGCGTGACTTTGCCGTTTTTAGATGGAAAGGCAGAAAACGAATTAACCGTGGCAAGCGTCGGTCCCAACGATTTGATGGAAATGGCTCCCAATGCCCAATCGTTACCGCCACCCGTGACAGCCCAGTCCATTGTGATAGTAGGTGCTGCTCCGCTTTTGGTACTCATTGAAAGCGAAACCGAATTCGTCTTGGTATCCAGATGCTCGATTTGAGCAACTGTATCTTGCGGGTCGGTGTTGCTCGGATCGTTTCTTCCATAAACATCAACAACTAAATCGCCGGTTGAACTTGGTACGGTCAAACTAATAGGAGTCGCGTGACCTGAAGTTGAGACAAATCCAGTCGTTGGATTGGTTTGATCAACACCCGTAAACAACACCGCACCGACTACGAATTTTGCAGCGGAGCTTAAAGTTGCGGTAATCGTCTGTGAACCTGTGGGCGGATTGACCAATGCCCAGATTTCGATGGTTACCGGTGGCTTATTTGAGGTTCCTAACTTGATTTGTCTTCCCACAAAACTCAATGAACTGGAGCCAACGGTGACGCCACTCACGGTTATTGTAGAGGTTTCAATTGAGACACCGACAACTAAATAGGTCGCGCTCCCGGTAACGCTAAATGGCGTGATGCTCAAACTCGTAGCAGTTGCATTTCCCGTGTCAGTTGAGCCGACTGTTCCAACCGTAACTGCCTCAGCCGTGTGAATTGTCAATAAAAGAAATAAGGCAATTGGAATTGACTTGATTATTAAACGAGGGAATGAAAAGGGCAGGTTGGTAGATTCGCTATTCGTTATTCTTTTCACAAAACGGTTCAGACACAATTTTCCCACGATTCTCATAATAAATATTCTCCTGTTTTACTTGCTCGCTCGGGGGTGATTACTCGGCAAGTTCACCTGCAGTGATTTTCAATAGATGGAAAACCCCTATTGAAATTTGAAAGTCAGTTTTAGGTGTGGCAGTTGAACGCAAAATTCAAAACTGACGCTAACCTGTTTGGGCATCAGGTCGCTCTTTAAAGTACACAAATTCTTTAAAGGGAAGGTCTTGCTCAGTTAAAGGCAAGACTTGCGATTATTCAATACTTTTTTCAAATTTTTTTCAGCGCGCAAAAAATCTATTCGGGCAATATTTGTCTTCAACAAATCTGCGTGTTACGCTCCCCTTTTATTGATTGCATCCGAATAGACGGAACCCACATTTTATATTTGCATTCAAAGCCTTCGAGGTTTTGAATTTTAACGGGTGAATTTATGCCAATAGCTGATTTACGAGAATTCATTAAAACTCTCGAAAAACACGGGGAATTGAAACGTATTCGCGCAGAAGTAGACGCCGAACTTGAGATTACCGAGATCACCGACCGGGTATCCAAACAGGTTGGTCCGGCGCTACTTTTTGAGAATATTCGTGGATACACCATCCCTGTGCTGATTAATGCGATGGGCAGTCGCGAACGCATGAAACTCGCGCTTGGGATTAAAGATTATTCGGATATTACCGAACGAATTTCCGAACTCACCGATGTCAAATCGCCGCAAGGGTTGATTGATAAAATCAAAATGGTTCCGCGACTCGCTGACCTTGGAAAAATGTTTCCCAAGATTGTTAAAGATGGCGAGTGCAAGGATGTGATTTTAAAAGAAGGCGAATTCTCGCTCTGGGATTTTCCTATCATCAAATGCTGGCCCGAAGATGGCGGGCGCTTCATCACCCTGCCTTTGGTGTTTACCAAAAATCCTGAAACCGGTAAGCGCAATTGCGGAATGTACCGGATGCAGGTTTATGATGAAACCACCACAGGAATGCACTGGCAGGTGCATAAACAAGGAGCCAATCATTTGCGGATGTTGAAACGTCAGGGAGGCGGCAGACTGGAAGTAGCCGTAGCAATTGGCACTGACCCGATTACCACGTTCGCAGCCATTATGCCGTTGCCGGACGATTTGGACGAAATGATGATTGCCGGATTTTTGCGCGAAAAACCTGTTGAAATGGTGAAATGCGAAACGGTTAATATCGAAGTGCCCGCCAATGCTGAAATCGTTCTTGAAGGCTATGTCGACAGCGACGAAAAAAGAATCGAAGGCCCGTTTGGCGACCACACAGGTTTTTATACCCTTGAAGACGAATTCCCGGTTTTTCATATTACCTGCATCACGCATCGCAAAAAGCCGATTTATCAAACCACCATTGTCGGTAAACCGCCGATGGAAGATTGTTGGATGGGTGAAGCGATTGAACGGATTTTCCTGCCACTGATGCAAAGGCAATTTCCTGAAATCGTCGATTATCACATGCCCTTTGCCGGGGTCTTTCACAATTTAATGGTGGTAGCGATTCGGAAGAATTATCCGGGGCACGCCCGCAAAGTGATGAATTCCGTCTGGTCATTGCCGCAGGCGCAGTTCACCAAATGTATTATCGTGGTTGACGATGACACCGATGTTCGCGATTTGAATCAAGTGAGCTGGCGCGTTTTAAATAACATCGACCCGGAACGCGATATTCAATTTATGTTCGGCCCGGTTGACCAGCTAGACCACGCGGCGCGATTGCCAAGCTATGGTTCAAAGATGGGAATAGATGGCACACGCAAATGGAAATCCGAAGGCTTTACCAGAAACTGGCCTAAAGAATTGCAAATGACCAAAGATGTAAAACAGCGAGTCGATGCCATTTGGTCAAAACTTGGACTTTGAAATGTGAGGATAAAGTAGTGGCTAATGACCAAACTTCAATTGCCGATTCACCCGATTACCCATTAGCCAGTTTTTCAAAAGACCTGTTACTGCGTGACGGGGCGATTCTGAAATTACGCGCGTTGCGTCAAAGTGACCGCGAAGGGTTGAAAACGCTTTTTAATCGGTGCTCACCGGAATCTATTCGTTACCGGTTTCTCAGTTCTATCAAATCGCTTCCCGATGAATTGTTAAATCGCCTGTTGAATGTTGACGGCGCGAATCACGTCGCTCTGGTAGTGGTTCACGGCGAAGGCGCAAATGAACAAATCATCGCAGTCGGCCGGTACAATGTTGATAAAGACAGACCACAGGTTGCCGAGGTGGCGTTTTTAGTCGAAGACGCTATGCAAAAACGCGGCATCGGCACTTTGTTACTGGATACACTTGCCGAAATCGCCCGGCAACATAACATCACCCATTTCAGCGCCGATGTGTTAATCGATAACCAGACCATGCTCAATGTGTTTCGCAAAGCCGGTTACGCCTTGGCAAGCACGGCGAGTTACGGCATCACTCATCTGGAATTTTCCATTACCTTAAATGAAGTGGTGCAGGCGCGTGCTGAAGCACAAGAGGCTGAAGCCGAGCGGGTTTCGCTGCAATATATTCTCGCTCCGAAATCGATTGCGGTAGTTGGTGCCAGCCGCGACCCGCTTTCCGTGGGTGGGGCGCTTTTTCAAAATCTCATTCGTTGGGGATTCACCGGAGCGATCTATCCGGTCAATCCCAAGGCTCACTCAGTCTCAGGTGTGCATGCCTATTCGACGATTGATGAATTGCCGGAAGTTCCCGAACTGGTTTTCATTGTCGTTCCCGCGATTTGCGTTTTAGAAGTTGCCAGGCAATGCGCGAATGCAGGAGTTCGGGCGATTTGTGTGATTTCGGCAGGCTTTGCGGAAATCGGCGACGCCGGTCGCCTGGCTCAAGCTGAATTGTTAAGCATTTGCCGGGCATCGGGAATGCGCATGGTCGGACCCAATTGCATGGGGGTTATCAATTCTTCAAATCAGGTGCGCATGCTTGGAACCTTTGCCCCGGCGAATCCGCAAGTTGGCAACATCGCCATCAGTTCGCAATCCGGCGCACTCGGGTTGGCGCTCATCATCAACGCCATTCAATACGGCTTGGGAATCTCGTCGTTTGTCAGCACCGGCAATAAAGCGGATGTTTCGGGAAACGACCTGTTGCAATTCTGGGAATCGGATGATGCGACCAATGTCATCCTGCTTTATCTGGAAAGCTTCGGCAATCCGCGCCGTTTTGCGCGAATCGCCAGACGGGTAGCGCGACGAAAACCCATTGTCGCGGTTAAATCGGGACGCACAGTGGCGGGCGCTCGCGCGGCATCAAGTCACACCGCAGCACTGGCGAATTCCGAATCGGCGGTAAACGCTCTGTTTGCGCAAACCGGCATCATTCGCGTTGATACTTTGCACGACTTTTTTTCGGTAGCCCGGTTGCTTGCCACCCAACCGATTCCCGCTGGAAACCGTCTGGGGATTTTAACTAATGCCGGAGGTCCGGCGATTCTCGCTGTCGATGCTGCCGAATCCAAAGGGTTGGAAGTTCCCAAACTGAGTGAAGCAACTCAGGCGAAATTACGCGCGAGTCTTTCAAATGCCGCATCGGTGGTAAATCCCGTTGACATGATTGCCGGAGCCGGCGCGAAAGAATACCGCGCCTGTCTGGAAATTCTCTGCGATGATGAGCAACTCGACGCCATCATGGTGATTTTCATTCCGCCTCTGGTTACCCCGCTGGCTGCGGTTGAAAAGGTTATTCGTGAAGTGGTTGCCGCGAGACCGAATTTGAGAAAAACCATCGTTGCGGTTTTCTTAGACCCCGAAGGCAAAATCATGAATATTCCCGCCGGAAAAAACCTCATTCCGGTTTATCAGTTTCCTGAAGGCGCAGTTGAGGCGCTCGGCGCGGCAACCAAATATGGCGTCTGGCGTGCCACCCCTGCTGGCAAATTTGCTTCGATTGCAGTGAATCAACAACTGGTGGATGAAGTTTTGAATAACCATAAATCAGGGTGGCTGGAAAGCGCAGAAGTAACCAAATTATTAAGCGCGGCGAGAATTCAAACGATTACTTCAGCAATCGTACATTCAGCCGAAGAGGCGGAAACGGCAGCGAAAGCAATGGGCGGGGCAGTGGTTTTGAAAGTCAATAAACCTGCGGTGCTGCATAAATCTGATGTCGGTGGCGTGCTGTTAAATATCCGACCCGCAGAAGCAGGAATTGCTTATGAGCAACTGAAGAGCCAATTAGCAAAGCATGAAATCGACCTCGAAGCAGCATTGATGATGCCGATGGCAAAAGTCGGCGTTGAAGTAATTGCCGGTGTCACCCAGGACCCGACGTTTGGGCCGCTGGTGGCTTTCGGGTCGGGTGGCGTGTTGGTTGAATTGGTGAAGGACATCGTTTTTCGCGTCTTGCCTTTAACCGATAAAGATGCCGAAGCGATGATTGACAGTTCACGCGCGGCAAAATTATTGAAAGGCTTTCGCGGCGCACCACCGGCTGACATCGAGGCGGTCAAGCAGTTGTTATTGTCATTGGGCGCACTCGCTGAAGCTGTGCCGCGCATCGCCGAAATCGATTTAAATCCCGTATTGGTTCACCCCGAAGGCGAAGGCATATCGTTAATTGATGCGCGCATTCGTTTGTCAGAATAAGAAGCAGGTAATCCAAATCCATTAACGAATAGCTGAGTTGGTGATAGCTGACCCCACATTGCGATTTGATCCAATTATTGGCTTTTGCCAAAAAATTATTAACATTTCAAATCACCCAATAATTTATGGCTTCAATAAGAAAAATAAGAAGTCGAAATTTGATATGTGTAAGTTGCAAAAAAAGAGACTTACTTTACCTGACTCGACCCAATAATCTTGTGTTTTGTTTTGATTGTTTGAAACAAGACAAACAGAAAAAAATCCGAGGCAAGGTTTGTTCAGGTTGTGGAAAGATTCGGCGAATTCGTCGGCTCCCGCTACATCAACCCAAAGAAACAAAATGTGATGGGTGTCTTTATAAACGCGAAAATATTTTATTTGAAATTATAATCGGGGCGATTGGGGGAGGGTTGCTGGCAATTTATATTCGTTTACGCCTAGGTGATTCATCAGAGCCGTTTCTCTCTTTGAAAAATTTGTTGTCTGTTTTGATTGGGGCAATACTATTTCTTTTTTTCATTTGGGTAGAAGGAGGGAAATATAACCACCATATTCTTAGAGATTTTATTAAAGGGATAGCCTGGGGAGGTGGTACAGGCTTTATTATCTGGAATTTGGAATTTTTTTACTCATCTTCATTGTTTAATTTATTCATAAGTATTTCCGCTGGAATTATAATTGGAGTTCTATACTTTCTAACAAGGGTGCATTCAATAAATCCTGACTCAGATGACTATTAACGTCAGTGCTTGGTAGTTCCATTTCAGTCATGCTATAGTCTGCCCGATTTCAAAGAGACCCAGAGGCTCAATATGGATTTCAAACAAAAATCTCAAGTGATGGATGCGGCGGATATGAGTCGCACCATGTCGCGCCTCGCCTTGCAAATCGTCGAACGCAACGGCGGAACCAAAAGTGTTCTGCTGGTTGGCATTCGTCGTCGCGGGGTTCCGCTTGCCGAACGACTCGCGGATAAAATCGCGCAACTCGAAGGCACCAGACCGGCGACCGGACAACTCGACATCACGCTTTACCGCGATGACCTCTCAACCGTCGGCCCGCGTCCGGTGGTCAATAAAACCGAAATTCCCAATGACATCACCGGCAGAACCATCGTTTTAGTTGACGACGTTCTATACACCGGGCGCACGATTCGCGCCGCCCTGGATGAGTTGGTCGATTTCGGCAGACCATCAAAAGTCGAACTCTGCGTGTTGATTGACCGCGGGCATCGGGAACTCCCGATTCAAGCCGATTATGTCGGCAAGTATGTGCAAACCACTGACGCGGAAATTATCAAAGTGATGTTGCCCGAATACGACGAAGAAGAGCAGGTTGTTGTTGTAGAAAAAGAATAACGCTGTAGCCGGTAGTCGGTAGCCAGTTGTCGGAAAAATTCACCGACCACCGATTACCGATTACCGACCACTGATAGATGGCATTCAATAAAAAAGATTTATTAGGCATCAGAGAACTCACCGTCGAGGAAATCAACACCATTCTCGACACCACCGATTCATTCAAAGAAGTTTCCGCGCGGTCGATTAAAAAAGTTCCCACCTTGCGCGGCAAAACCGTTATCAATCTCTTTTTTGAATCATCCACCCGCACCCGCACCTCGTTTGAACTGGCGGCAAAACGTCTGTCGGCGGATGCGATTAACATTTCGGTTTCGACCTCTTCGGTGACCAAAGGCGAAACCTTGATTGATACGGCGCGCAACATTCAGGCGATGAATCCCGATGTGATTGTCATTCGCCATTCGTCATCAGGCGCACCCCATCAACTGTCGCAATTGGTTGATGCGTCGATTGTCAACGCTGGCGATGGCGCACACGAACACCCGTCGCAGGCATTGCTTGATGCCTACACGATTCGCGAAAGCAAAGGGCGTATTAACGGATTGCAGGTTGCCATCATCGGCGACATTACCCACAGCCGCGTGGCGCGTTCCAACGCCCATCTGTTGACCAAACTTGGCGCGCACCTGCGTATCGCGGGACCACGGACGCTCATTCCACCGCATTTTGAAGAAATCATTGAACCGGCTGAAGGCTCGCTTCGGGTTTGCAATAGTATTGATGAAGCGATAACCGATGCGGATGTGGTGATGATGTTGCGCATACAACGCGAACGCATGACCGATGCCTATTTCCCCTCACTGAAAGAATATGCCATTCGTTTTGGCTTAACCATGGAGCGGTTGAAACTCGCGCGACCTGATGCGATAGTGATGCACCCGGGACCAATCAATCGCGGCATCGAAATCAGTTCGGAAGTTGCCGATAATTCAAATTCACTGATTTTAGAACAGGTGACCAATGGCGTCGCTGTGCGCATGGCGATACTCTATCTGCTGTTACAAAGCGGTGGCGTCGGCGAAATAAACCCGTAACTTTTTGTCATTGGTTTTCTTTCGAGACCGACACTAACGCATTGATGAACGAATTATTGAACCAATAACCAGTATGAATTTATTAATCAAAGGCGGAAAAATCATTGACCCTTCGCAAGGGTTGGACGAGATTGCCGATTTACGAATTGAAAATGGCGTAATCACGCAAATCGGTCACGCGATTTCCGAAGATAATCTGGAAATTTTTGATGCCACTGGCTTGATTGTCTCGCCCGGTTTTATTGACCTTCACGTGCATTTGCGCGAACCCGGCGAAGAGTATAAAGAGACCATCGCATCAGGCAGTGCTGCTGCGGTCGCCGGGGGCTTTACTTCGATATGTGCGATGCCCAATACCAAGCCTGTGAATGATAACGCTTCGATTACCCGATATATCATAGATAAAGCTCGTGAAGCGAATCTCGCTAATGTCTATCCGGTTGGCGCAATCACTCGCGGTTCAAAAGGTGAAGAACTCGCGGAGATGGCAGAGATGAAAACCGCAGGCGCAGTTGCGGTTACAGATGATGGCAAGCCGGTGATGAATTCACAGGTAATGCGCCACGCGATGGAATACGCCAGAGACCTTGATTTAGTGGTCGCAGACCATTGCCAGGATACCTGTTTGTCGGCTTGCGGCGTGATGCACGAAGGCAAATATTCAACTCAGCTTGGACTGAAAGGTATGAGCGGCGCTGCCGAAGACAGTCACGTTGCCCGCGATATAATGCTTGCGGAAATCACCGGGGCGCGGGTTCACATCATGCATATTTCAACGGCAAAAGCCATTCGGATGGTTCGCGATGCCAAACAGAAAGGATTGCCGGTTACCTGCGAAGTGACACCGCATCATCTGGCTTTGACGGATAGCGCGGTTGTCGGATTTGATACCAATACCAAAATGAATCCGCCGCTTCGCACCGAAAGTGATCGCGAAGCGTTAATCGAAGCAATCATTGATGGAACCATAGACGCCATTGCCACAGACCATGCGCCCCATCACCTTGATGAAAAAATGCTCGAATATGATCACGCGCCATTTGGGGTGATTGGCGTGGAAACGGCTCTGGGAGTGGTTTTGCAGGTTTTATACCATTCAGGGAAAGTGCCGCTCAGGCGCATCATCGAAATGCTGACGATTGGCGCAGCCCGGGTGTTTTCATTGCCAAAAGGAACGCTTAAAGTTGGAAGTCAGGCGGATATAACCCTCATTGACCCGGAAAGGGAGTGGAAAATCGAACCGGCTAAATTCAAATCGAAAAGCCGCAACACGCCGTTTGCAAATTGGGAGGTTAAGGGAAAAGTTCACGCCACCTGGGTTTCCGGCAGACAAGTCTTTCAAACCGATTAATATTTATCTTTTCGGGTTCAATGAATTCACCGTCTATCGGGGTAATTTTAATTTTGAAATTGCGACGTATCTTCCAAACCGAAAAAATCACGAATCAGGTGCAATAATTCATTCTGCTTGGACTGCACCCGGCGATTCATCACCTCTTCTTTCAATTCTTCCTTGATGGATTCCAGTTCGACGCTACGTTTGGCAAGCGTCCGGGAAATGTATTCGGCAATTTCCGGTCGGTTGCGCAAAATATTTTCAAAAGCTTCTTTATCCAGTTGGTAACAGATGACATCAGTAATCGCGATGACGTTGGCGTGTCGCCGTTGCCCGGTCATCAACGCCATCTCTCCGAAATAATCACCGCTTCTGAGGGTTGCAACCTTTTCGGTTTTTCCTTCGACATTGACGTCGACCTGGGCTTCACCTTCCAGAATCAAATAGAGCCAATCCGCCTGTGCGCCTTGCCGGGTCATTACTTCACCGCGAACAAAAGGGGCGTATTTCATTCGCATCGCCAGTTCCTGACATTCATCGGTGGTTAAAGAATTAAATAATTCAATCTGCTTTAATGCCTTGCTGCGACGTTCGATTTCTTCTTTCTGTTTACGTACCCGACGCGATTCATCATCATCAGTGATAAACAGCGCCTGTGCCGGGATGGAAAGTGGAATTTCCGCGCGACGTAGCGCGGTGAAAATTCTCGACCGGACAACCGAATCCGTTGGTTCGGGAATGGCTAAATCGGTGAGCCAGTAACGCACGGCATAATGTGTATAACTTTCCTTGAAATCCACCGCGATACAATGAGGTGGCGGAACCAGCGCGACATGTTGAATCGGTTCTTCCTGTAATGCATCCTCGACGGTTTGAATAACTTCAGAAGGCGCATAACGAAAATCGACATTGAAATAAATCCATTGGCGATGTTGCAGCGGCATTCCTTGACGACGCCCAAGTACGGTGAACTGGCCCTTCATCAAGGTGCTGTTCGGGATAATAATGGTGTCCCAGTTGCGCGTTTCAATCGAGGTCTGACGCCAGCGAATTTCCTGTACGCGACCTTCCAGTTCATTGATGCGAATCCAATCGCCGACATTGATGGTATTTTCCATTTGCAGGGCGAGACCGCCAAGGATATTGCCCAATGTATCCTGTAAAGAAAACGCAATGACTGCGGTGATGACTGCCGAAGTCGCGACAATTCCGGCAAGGTCTACGCCATTGCGAGACAGCAGTGTGATGATGGTGATGATGTAAGCGATTGCCAGAATTAAATCGCGTAAAATTAGGGGAATGTGTATACGCAGGGATTTTAAAAATACTCCGAAAAAGAAAACCCCTGCGAGATTGATAATGGCGATGCTCGCAAAGAAAAGCGAGACAAAGCGAATCGAGCGATAAGAAAAATTCTCTGATCCTGAACCGAAATAGCTGATGGCACTCGCGGCTAACAATCCGATGAAGGAGAGCGCAAAAATAAACATCGAAGCGCGAATGCGTTTTCGTTCAGAGGTGGCGATATTAAACAGCAAAAAGGCGATTAGAATAAATCCAATCACGCCCCAAAGCAGGAAGTCGCCAATACCTGAAGTGTCTTTTACAATTTGCCAGAAACTCATGGTCGCGCAAATCCTACGGTTGCGTTTACGAATTCGCAAGCCATAGGTGGAGTTATTGAAGATTAATTTGACAGCTTACGGTCGGATTGATTGGGCAATTGCATTTGCAGCAATTTCGGCATTTTTAGCGCAATCGCTGATTGAAACCCCATCCAGATAATTTCCGATCAAGTGCAATCCCTTGATGTCATTGAATAACTTTTTGATTTTATGCATTCTCGCTGCATGACCGATGTTGTACTGCGGAATGGCTCGCGACCAACGGGTGATTGATAAAACCTGGGGCGGGTTGTTAACGCCCAAAATGGTTTGTAAATCACGGTGCGCTTTTTCAACCAACTCATCATCACTCAAGCCCACCAACTCCGGCGTTCGAGCGCCCCCCATAAAAACGGTGAATAAATTTTTATTTTCAGGGGCGCGACCTGAAAATAAACTCGAACTGAATAGACAACCGAGAATCTTTAGGTTTTCAACCGGCGCAGCTAAAACTCCGAACCCGTCAGCCGGATTGGGGAAATCGGATTTCTCATACGCCAGATGCAACGTCGCAACCGGGGGATATTCGATTTCCGTGAGCAATTGCCTCAATTCTTTTGCATGAGGTTCAAGAAGTTCCGCCGCAACATAGGCAGGGGTTGCAAAAATCAGATGCTCGCAGGAAACGGTTGTCGATTTATCGGAATGGTTCAGGTGTATGGTAAACCTGTCTACCTGTTTTTCAGATACCTCGGTATGAAACTGGATTTCGTATTCCGCATTTTGAATGAAATCTTCGCCAAGTTTTTCTGCCAGCCTTTGAGTGAGTTGAGATAAACCCTGACGGAATGAAACCGAACGTTTGGTTTTGGGTTTTTCAGTAGTCGCAGATTTCGCTTTTTTTGCCGCCTTGGCTTTTGCTATCCCGCCACGAAACAGGCTACCGGAGCCACTTTCAAGTTCCGCAAGCATTGGAAAGGCGGCTTGCACGCTCAAGCGTTTTTCATCTCCCGCATAAATCCCGGAGACAAACGGCGCAACCAATCGTTCCGCTACCTGAATGCCCAGGCGGCGCGAAAAAAAACTATAGACGCTCTCTTCGTTGGTGGCTTCCCGCTTGCTGACGAAAGGTTCTTTAAAGAGTCTTAATTTACCTGCGAAACTCAACAAATTGGTTTTAATTAACGCGGGTGGACCCATCGGCACTTCGCGCATTTTATTTTTATAGAAAACGAACGCCGGAGCTTTGGGGTTTCCTTCGATGAGGTCGTCGGTTAATCCTAACTCATCAACGAGTGATAAAAATTCGGCTGTGCCCCGCGTACTGTTGGGTCCGCGTTCAATTAAGTAATTATCAATCATTTGGCTTTGGATGACTCCACCGGCGCGATTTGATTTTTCTATCAGCGCGACATTCACGCCGAGCGTTTTTAAACGATAAGCGCAAACTAAACCGGAAATTCCCGCGCCCAGGACGATTACTTGTTTGTGGGTGTTTTGCATAAGGTGTTTTTTTGACAGCTCACTTCGTAATATGGGCAAATGTTTAATTGTTGCCTCGCGGAATCGGTTAATTCTTTTTCAACCAGGTCAGCAAGGGTCGAGATAAATTCCGGGCGGCAATTTAAAGCTGAAACCCGGCGGTAATCTTTTACACCAACCTCATCGGCAACTCCCTTATAAAGAATATCCAACTCGTAAAGCGTTTCAATATGCTCGGAAACAAAACTGATGGGGATGAGCAACATTTGCGATACGCCTTCATTAGCCAGTTGGCGAATGGTCTGTTCGGTTGACGGCTCCAGCCATTTGACGGGTCCTACTTTGCTTTGAAAGGCAAGCGTATGGGGATAAGCATTGTCGAGTTGTTCCATTACCAGTTTGACGGTTTCCTGGGTGTGCGCGAGATAAGGGTCGCCATCCTTTTCAACATAACTTACCGGAACGCTGTGAGCACTGAAAATCAGATGAATATCAGAAGGGTTTTGATTTACGAAACCTTTTAACTCTTCACTAATCATCGAAGCCAATGCGCGAATATAATTTTCATCATCCTGCCAGCTACAGATAACCGATTGATTCGCTAATTTTTGCCCGGTTTTATTGGTGATTTCATTGATGCGATTGAGACTCGAACCGGTGGTTGAAATCGAAAATTGCGGATAGAGCGGCAAGATGATTAACCGGGTGATGCCATCTTTTTCGATTTGCTCAAGGGCTTTTTCGGTGAACGGATGCCAGTAACGCATGGCGACATAAACCTCTGCCTTGAGATTTCTTCGCTTGAGTTCTTCGCGAAGTTCGTTTGCCTGTTCATCAGTGATTTTTCTGAGTGGAGAACCGCCGCCAATCTGCGCATAATAACCGGAAGATTTTTTGTGTCTGCGCGACGAAATCAACCAGGCTAAGGGTTTTTGCAAGAATTTAAACGGCAATCGAATAATATCCGGGTCAGCAAACAGGTTGTACAGGAACGGGCGAACATCGGCTAAGGTTTCGGGACCTCCAAGATTTAATAACAGGACGCCGAGCTTTTCTTCATTATTGATTTGGTCACTCATCTTGATTAACGATTCGGCACAAAGGCTTTTGCGGTTTCGATAAACGCGCGGGCGTTTTCAACTGGCGTCATCGGCAATATGCCATGACCAAGATTTAAGATGTGTTTGTGCCCGCCGCCCGCTTTTAAGATAGCCTGAGTTTTTTCCTGAATGATTTCCGGGGTTGAGAGCAACACACAGGGGTCGAGGTTTCCTTGCAGGGTGAATTTATCGCCCACACGACTGCGCGCCTCGGTCAAGTCGGTGCGCCAATCCAGACTCAAAACATCCGCGCCACAGGTTGCCATATCTTCAAGAAAATGGTCGCTGTTGTTGATGTACATAATCGCTGGAGCGGATTCACGATTGAGCGCCGCAAAAATTTTTTGTTGATAGGGAAGGGCGAATTCCCGGTAATCCGGCGCAGCTAATTCACCTGCCCAGGAGTCGAAGAGTTGAACAACCTGCACCCCGGCTTCGATTTGAGCATTTAAATATAAAATGATGGTGTCGGAAATTTTATCCAGCAGCGCGTGAAAGGTTTTCGGCTCTTTAAACATCATCTGTTTCACATAGCCATAATTTTTTGAACCGCCGCCTTCAATCATATAGGCGGCAAGCGTCCAGGGCGCACCGGCAAACCCGATGAGCGGAACCGCGCCATCAATCTCTTTCCTTAACGTTCGCACAATTTCCATAACGAAACCAGTTTTTTCCACGGGGTCTGGAACGATGAGCTTATCAATTTGCTCACGGGTGCGAATCGGGTCTGGAAGTTCCGGCCCTTTTTTCTCGGTCAAACGGACTTCCTGCCCCATCGCTTCGACCGGAATCAGAATATCGCTGAACAATATCACCGCATCAACGCCGACGATGTGCAGCGGTTGCAGCGATACTTCGACAGCAAGCTCAACGGTTTTGCAGAGGGTTAGAAAATCAATATCTTTGCGAACGGCGCGATATTCCGGCAAATACCGCCCGGCTTGACGCATCATCCAAACCGGCGTGCGTTCAACCGGTTCACCTTTGGCGGCGCGAATCAATAAATCATTTTTCATAAGTTTATTCAGAATAAAGACTGCTTTGCGTTTATTTCAAATTTTCTTTGGAAACGATAGGAAATTGTAACAACCGGAAATACGTGGCTCAAGGAAGTGTGGATTTCGTTGCCTTGAAATGGCTGACAAACCGATTGCCTTTTTCAAAAAAACGCCAGTCCAGTTCCGTCGCTTTGGTTATGCCAATGCGTGGGCTGATGGCAATTTGAGGGGAGTCAGCACGTTCGCGCAATTTAATGGATTGCCCGATCAATTGTCCGTTGAAGCGTAAATCAATACCAAGAGCCATACTCAATTTTCCGGGGCCATTGGTGAGCTTGTTTAGGTCATCAATCTCACGTCGTTTTTTCATCAACTCGATTCCTTTGATTGGTTCGATGGCACGGATTAGCACAGCCCCGACTCCGGTTTGTTCACAGGTGAAATTCAGGCAGAAATACATCCCATAATTCAGATAAACATAAATGTGCCCAAAGGTCTCGTACATCAACGCGCTACGATTGGTTTTTTTCGCAGCGTGCGAGGCAGCGTCGGTTTTGTAGGCTTCGGTTTCGACAATTCGCCCTTCGCATTCACCGACCACCAAGGTCGTGCCAATCAAATTTTCTGCAACGGTTAAGGTATCTCGTGAAAAAAAGTTCTGGTTTATCAAGTTCATTTCCCGATTAAACTTCGACGATTTTATGGGTTTTATCAAGGCTATCGCGACGAATTTTAATTAAAGCTATTAGACTGAAGGCAGCATCACACGTTGGTCATAATTTCCTGCTGCTGAAAAAAAGGAAGCAAATCTCTCCTACATAAATATGCGGTGACATTTTCTTTAATAACTATTAGCTTCGATAGCGGAGGTATCTGCTTTGGCTTTGGGTGAGGCGGTTTCGATTCCGCGAGGCTAAATCGTAAACTGAGTGCCAGACTATTTACGGAAAATCGCTTTCAGAGAATTGCAAACCCCAGCTAAGGCAAAACAGGCTTTAGCAGATACCCATCAAATTTAGAATTTTTTGACCATCCACTTACCCGGTCATCATTAAGGTCGTCTTTGAAAAGTTTCAGGTTTTATAAAATTCACCTCACCCGCCAGGTTGAGAGTTTATTTGACGAAACCGATTCAACTACTTGTTTATGTGGTGACGCTTTTCGGGCGGTTATTTATTCTATCGGAGGTGGCGCAACCCGGGAATCACTTCATCACCGATTATTAGAAAAGGTTTTGCAATATGGAATGGATTAAACGACCGGTAACCATTAAATAATAACAACCGATGCCCCCAACATTTTCATTAGCCCGATAAAACCGGATTGGAAATTTGCAGTCTAATTAATATTGGAAATCACCAAGAGGAATAGCCATGAGTTTTTGGAAGAAATTAACCGGAGATAACTTTAATTTAGTCGATGCGGCGAAAAGCGTTTTTGATTCTGGGAAATCGTTAGAAAGTAGTGCCCACAGTGTCGCAAGCAATTTTGTTCAACAGGTGGCGACTCCGAAACCTGCGCCTGCGCAAATGCCACAGCAACCGGGCTTGGAGATGTCGGGACCTGAATTTGCGCCGATTCAAGGGGTTTCATTGGAACTTTATGCGAATCTGCTTGCCGATATGAGTGACTGCGGAGAAGACGAAGCCCGGTGTCTGGCGATTGCCAATTCACAAGGGGTGTCTCGTGATGCCTGGGAAGCGGCAAAGACCGGTTGGACGGAACGCATGGCTGACCCCAGTCTGCAAAATCGTGTCTCACTCGGATTTTTAAAATACTACTCGCCAGCGATGGATAAAAAACGCGGCGGGGTTGAACCGGTCAGCCTTGAAGATTACACCAGAATTTTTGCGGCGATGAACTATCGCAAAGACCCGAACGACCCTGCAAAGCAGATAGACCGCGAAATTGTCTTAAAGGAAAATGGCTTGACTTTGAATCAATGGAATCAATGTCTGGTTTATTGGTCGCCCCAGGTTAGCGATGCCTCAAACCCGGCTTTAAAACGATTTCAGGAATTGCTCAATAACGAGTTGAAGAAATATTTTTAGTAATGATTGAGGGGTTTCGGTTGAAACCTTTATGGAGTTGAATCAAGCGCGGCAGTTTCCCATTCCCGGTAAAGGTCTTCCAGGCGGGAAGAGAGATTTTCTTGTTGCTCATTTATCTGAGCGTATTCCTGCACTCCCCATCCCGATGCGGGGTTAGCCAATTGGTCAGCTAATCCCGCTAATTTTTTTTCAACCTCATGGATATCCGATTCAATCTGTTCTACTGGGCGGCTGGTTTTTTTGGTTTTTTGCTTAATCGTTGAGGGAGATGCATTGGATTTAATCTTCTGAGTTTTTCGCGTCTCATCCTGAGCAATTTTTAGTTGGCGATGACGATACTCATAAAATTCCGAATAGCTCCCATTAAAATGAGTCACCCCGGTTTTTTCAAAAAATAGAATTTCGGTGGCGATTTTATCGAGAAAATAGCGGTCGTGCGAGACCGTGATAATCGTCCCCTGATATTCTGCCAGCGAATTTTCCAGCGCCTCGCGTGAGGGAATATCCAGATGATTGGTTGGTTCGTCCAAAACCAAAACATTGGCTCTGCTGTAAATCAATTTCGCCAGCGCCAGTCGACTGCGCTCGCCGCCCGAAAGTGCGCTGACCGGTTTATAAATGTCATCGCCGGTAAATAAAAATCTCGCCAGATAACCGCGCAAATCACCAACGGATGCGCGTGGCGCGATAGTCGCCATCTCATCAATGACGATAGCCGTGTCATTGAGACCGGATAATTCCTGGTCGAAAAATTCGAGATTGACATTTGCGCCCCAGGTGGTTCCGCCTTCAAGCGGCTCTAAATCCCCTATGATAGTTTTTAAAAAAGTGGTCTTTCCGGTTCCATTTGCGCCGATGACGCCGAGGCGTTCGCCTCGATGCAAAAGAAAATTGATATTTGAGGCGAGTTTATGAGTTCCATATCCCACGGCGAGATCGGAGACTGCGAGAACGTTATCACCAGTCCGGGCGACGGTTTGCATTTTAAAATTGGTGGATTGTTGTTCACTGACCGATTCGACGCGCTCCATTCGTTCAAGCATATTACGCCGGGATTTCGCCTGTTTGGTTTTTTGCCCTGCGAGATTGCGACGAATGAATTCTTCGGTTTGTTCAATCAACTCCTGCTGTTTTTCATATTCGCGCATTTGCACAAGGCGTTGTTCTTCGCGTTGGCGAACGTAGGCGGAATAATTACCCGTATAAATGTTTGCGCGTCCGCCATCGATTTCAATGATTTTCGTAGCGAGTTTATCCAGTAAAAACCGGTCGTGCGAGATGATGACGAAAGCCTTTTTGTATTCGCTGAGAAAATCTTCCAGCCACTCAACGGCGTTTACGTCAAGGTGATTGGTCGGCTCATCCAGCAATAGTATGTCGGGTTCCGTTAATAATAACTTAGCTAACGCCAGACGGGATTTTTGCCCTCCGCTTAATACGCGGGCAGGTTGAGAAAAATCCTCCTGCCTGAACCCCAACCCGACCAGAACCGATTCAGCCCGCGCGTGATACGAGAAGCCGCCTTCCATTTCGTAAGCGTGGCGGAGGTCGCTATAGGTCTGCATAATTTCGTGGAGTTCATCGCCCTCTTTTTCGCCCATTAAGTGTTCAAGGCGGGTCATCTCCGATTCCATTGACTGAAATTGGTTGAAGACCGAAAGCGCCTGGTCACGGACAGAGGTATCACTATCAAATGTCGGACGTTGCTCCAGCAATCCGACACGCAGACCTTTTAGAAGGGATACCTCGCCTTCGTCAGGTTCTTCAATGTGAGTGATTAAACGGAATATGGTGGTTTTGCCTGCGCCATTTCGACCAACCAGCCCAACACGTTCTGCGGGATTTATTTGAAAGGTAACGCCGCGCAATACGGAATGCGCGCCATAAAATTTTACAACTTCGTCTAAACGGAAAAGCATTTTCAGTAGTTGGTAATCGGCAGTCGGTAGTCGGTGAAATGATTAACCGGCAACTGACTACCGACTACCGACCACTATTTATTGGAATTTGCTGAAGCGGGCTTGCTCGTTGCCGGAGCCGCGTTCGAGTTGCCTGCCGGTGTTGCGTTGCTGTTTGCAGGTTGGGCATTCTGATTTTCAACTCTGGGCTGCGGTTGTTGTTGGGGTTGTTGACCGGTTTGTTGCAACAACGCAGAAGGCTTCATATCCGAAATGCGTTTCGGGTCTTGCACCAACTGTTCAGCAAAATAATTTTTAACGCTGGCTTCGGCAATCGCCGTCGCAATCAAGGCATTGAACAAAACCTGCTGGCGTTGCTGCGTCAAAGTGTCAACGATACTTTTCCGAACTTCTTCCATTTCCAAGGTAAGCGCTTCTTCCTTTTCGCGCCGCGCATTGAGTTTAAAAATCGCCCAAACCCCTGCAACATTATCGCGTAGCGGCTGGGTATATTGACCGGGGGTGAGTTCCTTCATCAATTTGTCAATGACATCCTGACGACCGGGAAATGCCTGTTTGAGTTCTGCTTCGGACATGAATCCGACCGCGCCACCGCGAATGGCAGTGTTTTGATCTTCGGAGCGTTGGGAAGCCAGTGTGGCAAAATCGGTGCCGCTTTTCAGTTGTTCATATATGGCTTTAATTTTGGTTTCAGCGCCGGCATCGCCGCCGTTGTTTGCCGGTGAAGTTGCGATGATTGAGAAGTCCACCCCGCGAACCGCGCGGAATTGGTCCTTATTTTCTTCAAAATATTTTTTTACTTCATCATCGGTCGGTTGCGCGACGCGGGTTTTTTCTTTGTCGCGTAAAGCTTCAATCGCCAGAGAACGCTTTATCTGTTCTTTGGCTTCGTCTTCGGTTATGCCGAGTTGTTTCAATTGCTCTTTATACTGATCATCGGTGATTTTAGCTGACTGTTTACGGTTCTGAAGCTCCTGGTTTACTTTATTGGCATCGGGAACCAGATTGTCTTTTTGAGCTTTCTGGAAAAGCGCTTCTTCTTCGATCATTCGGTCGAGGATTGCCATTCGCGCGTTGGCAAGTTGAGCCGAGTTAAAAGTCGCACCGGGGCTTTGATCAAGTTGTTGTTTGATAAGCCGGTCAACCTCATTCAACTTGATCTCTTTAGAACCGACTTTGGCAACCACATCACCGCCAGCGCCGCCGCCATTATCATTACATGCTGCAATAAAGAGACCGGTGAGGAGAATTAAAATAGAGAATAATTTTCGATTAGAGTCAAACACGAATCCGCTCCTTCGCAAAAAATGGTTTGACGGCACATAGCCCGTCCGTGTTACATTGTCGCTTTGCTTAAATGCAATAATTCTTAACCGAGGAGTACGATCATGTCTAAACGTTGTGATGTCTGCGGCAAAGGCCCGCAATTTGGAAATCGCGTCTCCCACGCGAACAATCGCACCCGTCGTCGCTTTGAACCGAACCTTCAAGCCGTTCGTGCCAATGTTGCAGGCAGTGTGCAACGCCTGAAAGTTTGTACACGTTGTTTAAAGGCCGGTAAAGTTGTCAAAGCTGCCTGATAAAACCTTCAATTTTCAAATCTCAAATTCCATTTACCAACATCTGAATAGAATTTGAGATTTGAAATTCTCACCTATAAAAGCGCAATCACATCAATTTCGACTCGCGCATCTTTAGGTAATCGTGAAACCTCTACGGTTGACCTAGCCGGTGGCACGTCGTTGAAAAACTGCGCATAGGCTTCATTCATTTCACCAAAATCATTCATATCGGCAAGAAAAACCGTGGTTTTAACCACCTTGTCCAGTGATGTCCCTGCCGCTTCCAGCACCGCACTCAGGTTATGAAAAATCCGCTCGGTTTGTTCCGCAATGGTGCCGATGATCAATTGACCGGTTGCCGGGTCCAGAGGAACTTGTCCTGAGGCGAAAACCATGCCATTGGCTTTAATGGCTTGGGAGTAGGGACCAATCGCTTTCGGGGCATTATCCGTTTGCACAGGTTCTTTCATTGTCTTGAGACTCCACAGATATGAATCATTTGCATTATCGAAATTGCAAATTATCTCAGATGAATATGCGCTTGTCCAACTTGTTGGGGCAGGGAAATCGTCTTCATCGAATAGATTGCAATCCGGACTTTTCAGATTTGTCGTTTATCTATTAAATGATGGCGCATTCAACGAAGGTATGAACTGAGGGGATTTGACCAGAGGGAATTAGGCAGCGGATTCTTCGCTATCCAGGCGTTCAACATTGATGACGCCTTTAACGGATTTGAGCACGGCGGTTAATCGTTCGAGGTGTTTGACATCAAAAATTTCTGAAGTCACTACCAGTTGTCCACGCCCTTCGCTATCAACTCCGGCGTGAATATCGCGAATGTTGGTGCCGATTCCGGCAATCGCCTGGGTGACATCGGCAAGCATACCGGGACGGTCTTCAGTTACCAACTTCACGGTGACCGGATATGCCGCAGATTTTTCCCCGTCGGCTTTCATCCATTCCACTTCAATCAACCGTTCAGGATTGACATTCAAACTGGGCATATTGGGACAGCGTGAGGAATGAACCGCGACGCCTTTGCCTCTGGTGATGTAGCCAATGATTTGTTCGCCGCGAATCGGATTACAGCAACGCGCACGGTAAACCATGATGTCATCTGTCCCTTTTACGGTAATGCGATCCTGCAAACCGAGGGCGCTTTTAATAACCTGTTTGAAGGTTGGACCTTTGGGTTCTTCTAGCTCTTTGGCGCGTTCCGGTGGTAACAATTTGGCGATGACGCTGCGGGGCAGGGTTTTGCCATAACCGATTGATGCCAGCAAATCATCGATTCGCGCCACGCCGTATTCGGGAACGATGCGTTCCAATTCGCCGTTTGTCAGAAGTTTTTTGAGGCTGAGTTTGTATTTTTCCGCCTCTTTTTCAAATATTTTTCTGCCAACGTCAATCGCTGTCTGGCGTTCGTTTTCCGCCAGATAATGACGAATTTTATTTCGGGCGCGAGTGGTTTTGACGAAGTTTACCCAGTCACGGGTCGGATGCGCGGTTGGCGAAGTGATGATTTCAACCACATCGCCGTTTCTTAAATTGTATTTTAAGGGCACGATGCGCCCGTTTACCTTGGCTCCCTGACATGCCATCCCGACTTCCGTATGGATGTTGAAAGCGAAATCAATCGGAGTCGCCCCGCGTGGCAATTCGATAACTTTACCACGCGGAGTAAAGCAATAAACCTCTTTCGGATAAAGGTCGAGCTTTAAAGAATCCATAAATTCACGAGAATCGGATTCCTTGACCTCCTGTTGCCATTCAACCAATCGCTTGAGCCAGATAAATGCCTCGTCTTCATCTGTATGGGTGCCGCGCCGACCTTCTTTATATTTCCAGTGGGCAGCGATTCCTTCTTCGGCAATCAGATGCATTTCCTGGGTGCGAATTTGCACTTCAAAGGGTTGTCCGCTATCGCCGACGACAGAAGTGTGGAGGGATTGATAAAAGTTTTCGCGAGGGATGGCAATCCAATCTTTAAACCGGCTTGGAATCGGTTTCCAGGCTGTATGAATCACGCCTAATGCTGCATAACAATCTTTGATTGATTCCGTGATAATCCGAATCGCGACCAAATCATAAACCTGATCAATATCGATGTGTTGACGTTTGAGTTTCAGATAAATCGAATAGAGTCGCTTCAATCGCCCTTCGATATGCACATTTTGAATATCGGCATCCTTGAGCATCTTGGTCATCCGACTTTTCACACTATCAAGGTAAGCTTCCAGTCGGGTTCGGCGATTTTCTACCGATTCTTTGAGTTTTCTATACTCTTCAGGTTCGAGATATTTAAAAGCCAGGTCTTCGAGTTCGCCTCTCACCTTACTCATTCCCAGGCGGTGAGCAATGGGGGCGTAGACATCGAGGGTTTCCTGAGCGACCCGTTTTTGTTTATCACTGCGAAGGTGTTCAAGGGTTCGCATATTGTGCAAACGGTCTGCCAGTTTAACCAGAATCACCCGGACATCATCGACCATTGCAAGCAGCATTTTACGGATGCTTTGCGCCTGTCGCTCTTCCGGCGAAGCCTGTTTTAATTTGGAAATTTTCGTTAGCCCATCAACCAGATGCGACACCTCTTTCCCGAAATAAGCTTCGATTTCTTCAATCGGGGTTCCGGTATCTTCGACCACGTCATGGAGCAATCCGGTCACCACACATATCGGATCAAGTTTCAGGTCGGCGATGATGTTTGCGACTTCGAGAGGATGAATTAAATAGGGTTCGCCCGATTTGCGGATTTGCCCGCGATGTTGTCGGGCAGAGAAGAGGTAGGCGCGGCGCAGTAAATCCTCGTCGGCATTCGGGTGGTTTTTCTTAACCTTTTCGATGATGCTCTCAAAGCGAATCATAATTGCCTGTTAAGTATATCTTTTTAGTTTAAGGGAAAATTTTTAAGAAGCAAGCCAACGCATTTACCCGGAAAAATTTATTCCATTTTATTGGAAAAAAAGAAAAAGGTGACTCGTTTAGGAGTCACCTTGAAAATGCATAGGAGTGAAAATTCCTTATTTTGGTTGACCGGCTTCGGCGGTTCCTTCGCTCGCCGCCTTGGCTTTCTGCTGTTCCTGAATCTTCATATACATCTTCTGACTATCTTCCTGCTTTTTCAGGAAATCAGGTAGTTTTGATGCATCGTTGACTTTGGTGTCTTCGATATAGACCAATTTTTCATAGAAATAGGCGTTGGCGTAATTGGGGTCAACCGAGATGGCTTTTTGCAAATACTCGTGAGCCTGTTGAATAACCGGCTTCATTTTATTTTGCACATCGGGCGGAATCGGTTGTTTTTTGCTGACATAGGGATAGCCGATATCATAGGAAGCTTTCCACATATCAACTCCGAGCGTGTAATACACATCCGCCTTTGATTGCGTAGACGCGCTGGGCAATTCGGCGCGTTTTATCAACGTTTTGTGCTGCAAGTTTTTATACTCTTCAGATTTGGCATCGCTAATCTGCGAAAGTTGTTTGTAGACGTTGGCTTGCAGGGCGAGCGCCGTATCGATGGATTTGGGTTCGATTTCCGGGTTCTTGAGAATGTTTTCGTAAGCTTGAATGGTCTCTTCACCCAATTTTTCGGTTAGATTTTGATCAAACTGGGCATTCAATGCTCTGGCAAAAAACAGTTGCGCATTTGCCATCTCAGGCGACAACTCTAAAGCCTGAGCAAAAAATTGCTGGGCGGTATCGTACTTGCCTTTATTAAATTCACGAACCCCTTGATTGAGTTTATCTTTGGCTCGCAGTTTATTGATGACGCCACACCCTTGGGTCGTCATCATCAGTGCGAGTATACCGATAAATAGAGGTAGGAGTTTGAGATTACGTTTCCTCTCCACGACAGTTTCCTCCTATGCGTTATTGTAAAAAGTCAATCTGGAGTCCGATACGTTCGGCACCGGCTCCTTTGATGGTGTCAATGACATTGACCACATCACCATATTGTTTATCTTTGGGACCCTTGATGAATACCGTCTTATCAGGGCGTTGCTCAAGCAGTGATTGTAAGGTCGTGCCCAGTTCAATCAAGGTCATCGGCTTGGAATTAAGCTTAACGTTCTGGTCTAATCCGCTTCCCGATAAATCAACCTCGACCATCAACAAATCGGATGGTGGAACTGGCGAATTTTCTGTGGTATCCGGTTTTTGCGGAATGTTCGATTCAAACTGCGCTTCTTTGCGGGGTTGAATGACCATGAAGATGATAATCAGCACGAGCAACACGTCGATCAGCGGTGTTACGTTAATGTTTGGTGGTGCTAATCCAACTTTCTTACTAGCAATGACGTCTTCTTGTTCTCCGTGTGCCATCTTTAATTTCTCGTCGCTAAATTACCTGAGTAATTCGCAACAGCCTCCTAAATTTTTGTCAATGGCGGACGCTTGGTGGGCGTCCGCGAGGAAACGCTTTCAGGTAAAGAACGAACCCTCAAATTATTGAGTGCCGCCTCCTGCACCTTTGTCTTTCTCTTTTTCGGCGACCAGTCCGATGCGGTCAAATCCTGCTTCACGAATTTTGTCGATGACTTCGACAACCGTTCCATATTTAACATTTTTGCCGCTCTTGACATAAACAATCTGTTCGTTTGCAGGCTTGTCTTTCAGGATATTCTTAATTTTTGTCGGAATATCTTCCTGACGAACCGGGTCTTTGCCGATATAAAATTGATTTTCCCCCGGAAGCGCCACGACCGCCGAAGTCTCTTTGATGATATTCGGGTCAGGTTCGGGGTTTTTCGATTTCGGTAAGGCGACGCTGACGCCGGATTGCAACAACGGTGCGACGACCATAAAGATAATCAGCAACACGAGCATCACGTCTACCAGTGGTGTGACATTAATATCGGCAACCAGACCACTGTCTCCGCTGCCTACTGCCATGCCCATACTAATTCCTCCGTTTTGAGAATTGCCGCGCCGCGCAATTCAAAGCGCGGCATTCCCGCTAAGCCAATAGAAAATATCGAGAAACGATTAAGCAATCGCCAGACTACTTCTTATCGCTGCTGCGTTTGATGAAATAGTCGATCAATTCCGAAGAGGAGTTGTCCATTTCGATATTGAAGGATTCAACCTTGTTCTGGAAATAGTTAAACGCCCACACCGCAGGAATTGCCACGAGCAAACCGAATGCGGTTTCAACCAGGGCTTCCGAAATACCACCGGCGACTGCCGAGATACCGGTTCCTTCTGCGGATTTCATACCCTGAAACGCCGAGATGATGCCGATAACCGTGCCGAGCAAACCGACGAACGGAGCCGTAGAACCGATGGTTGCAAGACCTGAAAGGCCGCGTTTCAATTCAGCCGATTTTAAAGCGGTCGAACGTTGCAAAGCGCGGCGCGCGGCTTCCATTGTCGAACCGGAGATATCCGAACCGCCTTGATGCGCCTGGAATTCCTGTAATCCGGCATTGACCACCATCGCCAGATGCGATTTTTTGTGACGGTCAGAAATCGCAATCGCTTCATCAATACGATTTTCGCGAAGCGCTTGAGCGACTTTCGGAGCGAATTGACGGGATTGATTTTTCGCAGCATTGTAGGTGAGCCAACGCTCAACCATGATGGCGATTGAGTAGATACTCATAATCATCAAGACGATAGCGACCAGAATCGCCGGCCATTCCATCTTGCGGATCATACCTAAGAGTGAAAAGTCTTCTGTTCCTGAAGCCTCACCACCTTTTTCTTGTAACAAAGCAAAGAACGCGAGCTTGTTTGCTGCAAGCCATAAATTCGATAGTAACATTGGTTGAAACCCTCCAAATCAGTTTAGTAACTTAAAATGTTAGTTCGTGAGCCGCCAGTTGGTCAGTGGCGGCTCGAAATTAAAATTAAAGGTTAAAGTTGAAAGTAATCGTACCGATGACCTTCACGGGCTGACCGCTCAGTTGGGTCGGGGTGAACTTCCAACCACGCGCGGCGGCGGTTGCCGCATCTTTAAGCAACGGGTGTCCCGACAAGGCTCTTGCGGCGATCACATTACCGGCTTCATCGATGGTTACTTCAACCACGACAGCACCGCTGACGCGGGCCGCTTTGGCAAGCGGTGGATAGGTCGGTTCCACGCGACGAGTTGCCGAACCGGTTAAAACACCACCCGATTTACGAACAATTTTCGGGGGTTCAGGTTTTGGCTCCTCTTTTGGTGGCGGTGGCGGTGGCGGTGGTTCATCGGCACCCCTTCCACCGGGAACGCCGCCTACTACTCCACCGGGAACGCCGCCCGGAACGCCGCCCGGAACGCCGCCCGGAACGCCGCCTTCAACACCTCCAACGACTCCACCGGTGCGGGGAATGCTGGGCGGGGTTTTTGATGGCGGTTTAATTTCTTTAGGCGGTTCTTTCGCCGCAACGAAACCGACCGGCGCTTCAACCTTGGTTACCTTTACCGGTGCGGCTGACGGTGGCGGTGGCGGTGGTGGCGGCGGTGGTGGCGGTGGTGGCGCAAGTAAGGTCAACTGCTCGAACTGCTCATTGAGTCTTGCGTCGAACTTCCAGACACCATAAACAATGGCGCTGGTAAATAAGACAACCCAAAGTACCGCAGTAATCATAAAGAAACTCCCGCGATTGGATTTCTTTTTGACAGTTGACGATTCGACTAAGTTATCGAACATTGGATATTACCTCCGAATAATTGGCGATGGGATGAACAGCAGCTTTTTAGATGGACGGGTCAGTCTGCCAAGTCAATTCGGGCGAATTAACTTAGGGGCTGAGCGGTCACGATCTGATTAAAACCTGCCAAGACTCTCCACCGCCTAAGAGACAAAGGCGGCTGTAAAGCAAAAAAACTTTAGCTTTTCCTGTTTCAATTTTGCTGAGAAGCTTTTTGCCTAAAGTCTGGTTGAAAAAACGGGCAGAGTCTACTACTCGCCTTCCCATCAAGTCAAGATGATTTTGAGCTTCCAAGCCTTTAGACACCGCGTTTGCGCGGTTTGTTCCAACGATTAAAAATTAATCAATTGAATCTCGTTTTTTTATTTTCGTCCGGGCTAAAAAATGGCTCAAAAATTTTCTTCGTTCTAATTAAAGACAACGGAATATCGAGCTTGAATTTTTGCTTAACCAGTTTGATTCCACTGATGAAAACCGCCTGTTCTGAGGTCGCAAATTCAGAAAAAGTGCATCTGAAAAAGAAATTTGCTCCGTCAAGGCGAAAACTTCATTCAGGTTTGTAGATGGAGAATGATGCGGCTCAATGGATGTGACATCCATGCGCTTATAGACACCTGCCTTTGAGAAAGCTTTCCTCTGTGGTCAAGGGGCTAATAAGCTTATATGCCTATTCAACCACTACAACAAATACACCGTTCAATACTATCCTGATTTTTATCGTCGTTAAAGTGCAGGAAGGAATTTTACAACTAATTCATTCTCACACCGGGTGTCGGTCAGGATTACCGATTCCTCACAACACAAAATCTTTTCAACCCTTAAATCGCCCGTGCAGCTCGCGAACTCGCCGCCGCTGCTTGTTTGCTTCGGTTGGTATAGTATTCCCACCAGAGCATAATCGGGCTGGCAACGGCGATTGATGAATAGGTGCCGATGATAATGCCGATGGTTAGCGCCAAGCCAAATCCTCGCAGCACATCACCACCAAAAATCACGATGGCAACCACCGAGAGAAAGGTTAAGCCGGAAGTGATGATCGTTCGTGAAAGCGTCTGGTTAATCGCATCGTTGGTAATTTGAGCGAGGCTCTCACGCCTTCTTACTCTCAGGTTTTCACGAATACGGTCAAAGATAACAATCGTATCATTCATTGAGTAACCAACCAGGGTGAGCAAGGCGGCTACGACTGTGAGGTCAATATCCCAGCCAAAGAGACTGAAAAGTCCGAGGGTGATCATCACATCGTGAAAAACCGCCAGCACCGCTGCCACACCATAAATCCATTCAAAGCGAAACGCGATGTAAATCAACATTCCGGCAAGCGCCGCAAGCGTGACATAAATCGCGCGACTTTGTAAATCCGCGCCAACCTGTGGCCCAACGATGTCTGCCGATACCACTGACCAACCGCCGGTGGTGAAGTATGGTGCCATCTTCGCCAGTAAATCGGCTGACACATCCTGAGTTTGAATTTCTTCGAGGCTGTTGATTACCCCGCTGCGGTCTGTGCGGTATTTGGTAATGGCTTTTGCCGCCGCGCTGTAGGCGTTGACATCATTATTGTTTAGCGGATTAATGCGAATCAAGGCGCTTTCAATTTCGCCGGTGCTGATGAGATTTAAATCGATTTTTCCTGCAAAGAAACGATTGTTAATTTCGGCTTTTACTTTGTTCTGGTCAAATTCAGGATAATTCTGAGCCGTTAAGGTGAGCGCCTGAACAAAGTTCATGTCCGGCGCGAATCCTTTGAGTTGGCTATCGCGAGCCCCGACAATCTGATCGCCGACCTGGCGATAGGGATGTGTGCTGCCAAAAAACTGGTTTTTAATCCCGAGCGGGTCGTTTTGTCTGAGTTCCTGTTCGATACCCTCTGCGTCAATCGTATTGATGTTGGCTTTGCCAAGCGCAATATCACCACCGGCGGGGTTGAGTTTTTGCAACGCGCGAATGATGGTTCGTTTGTCCTCATCCACTCGCCGTTCTGCTTCACCCTTTTCGGATTGCGGGGTGCGAATAATCAATTCGTTAGGGCGGTTGGTAATCGGTTGTAAAACCACGCTTGTTGTATTAATACCGGCTTCACCAAGAACCGAGCGAATTTGATTAAGCGAGGGCACTTCTTTAAAGCGCACGGTCATCAATGTGCCGCCGGAAAAATCAACGCCGAGTTTGAAGCCGCGAAATTGCACGGAAAGCGCGCCAATAATCATCAGCAAAATGGTGACGCTGATAAATGCTTTTTTCGATTTAATCCAATCAATCTGAGGTTCTCTAAATAGTTCTACCATAGTATAAATCCAAGCTTATAAATTTATTGATGGTGCCAACCAAATCGCCCAACCGGCGGACGTGGCGCGCAATTATATGCTGAGCGATTCAACCCGCGCTTTGCGGCTGAGTATCCACATATAAATGGTTCGGGAAACAAACACCGCCGTAAACAGGTTAGCCAGCAACCCGGCAACCAGAGTTACCGCAAATCCGCGAATCGGTCCGGTTCCGAATACGAAAAGAAATACACAGGAAACGATGGTCGTGACGTGTGTGTCAATAATGGTTAAAAAGGCTTTATTAAAGCCCACATCTACAGCCGAACTGACAATCTTGCCGTTACGCAACTCTTCGCGAATGCGCTCAAAAATAAGGACGTTGGAGTCTACTGCCATACCAATCAACAAGATGATTCCGGCAATGCCGGGCAGGGTCAGGGTCGCCCCGAAAATTACCAATGCTCCAAGCAAAAGAATCAGGTTGAGCGCCAATGCCAATACCGCATTGATGCCCGAACCGCGATAGTAAAACAGCATGAACACGATAACCATCAAGAGACCGACAACGGATGCGGTCACGCCCTGTTTAATCGAGTCTGCGCCAAGTGACGGACCAACGGTTCGCTCTTCAACGTACACCGCTTTTGCGGGAAGCGCCCCGGATTTTAAAACCAGAGCCAAATCTTCTGCCGAGCGTTTGGTGAAACTGCCGGTGATTTGTCCACGGTCATTAATTTGAGAATTGATGCGCGGCGCAGATTTGACTTCGTTATTCAAAACAATCGCCAGTTGGTCGCCGACGTGTTCACCGGTGGCTTTACCGAAACGAGTCGCGCCGCCCGGCGTCAGGGAAAAATCAATCTCATAATTTGAACTATTATACTGGCTTTGAATGGCGCGGGCATCGCGCATATCCAGACCTGTGACCACGGGCGATTTGTCCAGAACCACCCAACCTTCCTGCGAGGTTCCGCCTTCGTTGCGTTCACGGTATTGGAAAACTTCGCCATTTAAGCTCTTGGCTGCCGCCTCAGCAGCCTCTTTGGTTGGATAGGGAATCTGCGAGCCTTTGACGACCAGTCGCAATTCAAGATTGGAATCGGCATTCAAGGTATTTTTGACGCGCTCCGGGTCATCGATACCCGGCATCTGAATCAGGATTTGATAACTGCCTTCTCCGCCATGTCGTTGAATGGTCGGTTCGGTCACGCCAAAGGCGTTGACGCGATTTTCGATAATCTGTTTGGCGAGTTCGGTGGCGCGGTCACGTTCGAGATTTTGCACCGAACCATCCAATGAAAAAGCGATGGCATTGCCTTTTTCACTGGCTGACCAACCCCTTCCTTCGGGTGTGTTGTTATTGAAATCCTGCTCAAGTTCATTAATGATGTCAGCATTCTTGGCGGTATCGGGCACGGTGACCGTGATAGTATCTACCGCGGTTGCCTCTAAGCTATTAAAGGGCCAGCCTTTTTCAGTCAATTTGGCTTTGGCGACATCAGCATTTTTATTGGTGATGCCCTTGATAACATCATCGGTTTGAACCTGCATGACCAGATGGCTACCGCCTCTGAGGTCCAGTCCCAAGCGAATATTGTTTTGCAGGTTTTCTTTTACCTGCGCCCAACTGGTGAAATCTTTTACCCCCGGACGACGATTATGGGGTAGGAAAACCATGTATAGACTGGCTAATGTTACTAAAACAATGACGATCAATCTTGTGCGAATTTTTTGTGCCATAACAACAATACCTTACTTATTGCTTTGCGGTCTCAGTTTCTTTGGTTTCGCTGCCTTGCAGACCGGCGATTGAGCCGCGTTGAATTTCAATAGAAACCGATTGGGCGATTCTCAGTAAAATCACATCCTCTTTTTCGCGAACCGTAACAATCGTCCCGTAAATGCCACCACTGGTGATGACCTTGTCCCCGGCTTTCAATGACGAGAGCATTTGATCACGGTCAGCTTGCATTTGTCGTTGCCGTTTCTGTTGTGGACGAATGAGCAGGAAATAGAAGATACCGAAAATCAATAACATCGGCCAGAGGCTGACGAGTAATGACCCAAATCCTCCGCCCCCTTGTTGAATGAGCAATAGAATACTTGAGATGGTGTCTGTGTTCATTATGTTGAAATTTTCAGCACTTTCCGCCTGAGAGGTCAACTCGCGATGGTTATTTTTTTAACTTTCAATGGTGTTTTGGTTATTCCATTCCGCGAGAAAGTTCTTCTATGAATGTAGAGTGGAACTCGTTGAAAGCACCAAGCGAGATAGCTTGCCTTATCCTTCGCATAGTGTCAAGGTAGAAGCTGATGTTATGCGCCGAACATAAAATCGCCGCCAAGATCTCGCCACTCATATACAAATGTCTGATGTAAGCTCTTGAATACCGCCCGCAAGTTGGACACGAACAAGTTTCATCCAGAGGACGGTCATCGGTTTTATAACGCGCATTTTTAATATTGATGCGCCCCCGGCTGGTAAACAGATTGCCATTGCGGGCATTGCGCGTGGGCATGACGCAATCGAACATATCAATGCCCTGAGCGACCGCTTCGACAATATCTTCGGGTGTGCCAACGCCCATCAAATAACGCGGCTTGGTTTCGGGTATCTTAGGCGTAAGGTGTTCGATGACCGAGTACATGATTTGTTTATCTTCGCCAACTGACAGTCCGCCAATCGCCATGCCATCAAAATCAACTTCCAGTAGTTCATTCAAACTCTGTTCGCGTAAATCAAAAAACATGCTGCCTTGAATGATGCCAAAAAGCGCCTGGGTTGGATTGACGATTTTGATGCCGAGGCTCGCGCTTTCCTTACGGTCTTCATGAAGTTTCTTCAAATAATCCTTTGACCGACGCGCCCAACGAGTCGTCAGTTCCAAAGATTCCTTCGCCTGTTCACGAGTCGCCGGGTAAGGGGTGCATTCATCCAGACACATCACGATGTCCGAGCCGAGAGCCGCTTGAATCTCCATAGATTTTTCCGGCGATAAAAAATGGCGAAGCCCATCGATGTGCGATTGAAACTGTACGCCTTCTTCGGTGAGTTTACGAAGCGGACTGAGACTGAAAACCTGAAACCCGCCGCTATCGGTTAAAATGGCGCGTTCCCAGGAAATGAATTTGTGGAGTCCGCCGAGTTCATTGACCAGGGTATGCGTCGGTCTTAAAAACAGATGATAGGTATTGCCTAAAATTATCCTCGCTCCAAGCGTTTCAAGCATCTCCTGGGTCAAAGCTTTCACGGTGCCCTGAGTACCCACGGGCATAAAAACCGGCGTTTCAATGACCCCGTGCGCGGTGGTTAATTTTCCTAATCGCGCCCGCGTCGTTTTATCTTTTTGAATGACCTCAAATGAAAATGGTGTCGTCATAGCTTCACAAATTAGGGTTTATAAAAACACCCATCTTGCCCGTTTAACAGGACAATGCGCAAGGTTTCAATCAACCCTTGATTGTCTTTAGAAAATAAGAGGAGGGTTTTGCTGGAATGGCACAACGGGTTCTAAAACTTATTTTTGAACCCGTTGTTGAAGAATCGTTTTATTGTCCAACCTTATATCCCGGACGGGCGCGAACTCTGGCATCCGGTCGGGTCACCTTAACCACGATTCGTCTATCAATCTCACTTTTTTCGTCCTTCGGGTAATAGCCGATTAAATATTGTTTTCGCAGTTCATCGGCAATGCGCCCAAACGCCGACTGTAAATCTGTGAGTCTATCGGCGCGTTCGACAACCCCGCCTGAGAGTCTGGCTAATTCATAAAGATATTCATCCGCCTGACGGTAGGTTCGATCTAAATCGCGTAACGCTTCTTCAAACGTCGGTGGTTTTTTTACGGTTAAATTCGCGGTTGTGGCGCGCGCCTGTTCCGGCAGCAAGACCTGATTGGCATATTTTAATTCGAGTTTGTGTTCGACATCTTCACGCGTGTTATAGCGAATCGGATAGACGATGACATCTTCGCTTTCGGTGATGGCTGCAAAGGTATCCTCTTCGTCGAGTTCGGTGCTGGCATTATCGATGCCATCGGAAAACAGAATAACCGCTTTTCGCCCTTTCATATTGGCTAAGCGTTCCCAGACCGCCGTGTAAACCGCTTCGTAAACTTGAGTGAATTCACCGGGTTGGATACGCGAAATGGCTTGATGCAAGGCGTCGCGGTTGCCGGTCATTTCAGCATGAATGGTCACACTGTCGTTAAATTCCATGACCATCACCCGGTCATGCGGTCTGAGGGTTTCGATAAACGCCGAAGCTGCTGCTTTGATCTGGTTCAGTTTTTCGACCGTGGAACCGCTTGAATCAATCAGCAAAGCGACATTAAAGGGTTCTTCAACAGTTCCGAAAAAGGTGACTTCCTGTTCAATTCCGTTTTCAAATAGTTTAAATTCCGATTTTTTGAGGTCAGTGAGGTAACGCTCGGTGCGGTCTTTGACAATCACAGGGACTTGTACCAATGTGGTTTGCAGTTTTACCGGTTCGTCATCTGATGACCCCTGATTCTTCTGTTGTTGAGCGAGCAGAGATGAAGCAGAAAAAATAAAAATCAATGTCCAGATGAACCAAATGCGGGTTGATTTAAAGCCAATCATAGGGACACCTCATCGCGTAAGATTAACGCCGGGGCTGGGCTTGAAATGAACAACATCCGACCTGCACCGTTTATGTTGCCTTTTATAAAGTTTGGTTGCAAGGCGAAATCAAAAGTTAGGAATCACCTCCGGGGCTTGGATTCAAAAGATTGCCTTGATTAATTCACGGACGATGGCAGATGCCGGATTGCGGCAAATCTTCAGCGCGTGTACGATTGGCGCTGTCATATCCTCTAATTTATAACCACGGAGACCACATGAAACAGGCTCTCGAAGGCATACGCATTCTTGACTTATCCAGACTTTTGCCCGGACCCTATTGCACCATGATGCTCGGCGATTTGGGCGCTGAGGTCATCAAAATCGAAGAGGTCAAAGGCGGCGACCCGACGCGCCATTCGTTGCCGAAACTCGGCTCGCAAGGCGCGGCTTTTCGACAGGTCAATCGCAATAAAAAATCCCTCGCGATTAATTTAAAAAATCCCCAGGGGCGCGACCTGTTTTTGCGACTCTCGGAAACCGCCGATGTCATCTTTGAGCAGTTCCGTCCCGGAGTGGTTGACCGTTTAGGTATCGGTTACCACACAATTAAAGAAATCAATCCGCGCCTCGTTTATTGTTCGCTCACCGGTTTCGGTCAGGACGGGCCGCATCGCGACCGTAGCGGTCATGATTTGAATTATCTGGCGCTATCGGGCGTGCTTGGTCTTTCGACCGATGATAACGGCAAACCCGCAATGTCGGGCACACAGGTCGCAGACCTTGCGGGCGGGATGATTGCCGGATTCGCGGTGCTTGCGGCGCTCTTGGCGAGAGAGAAAACCGGACGCGGGCAATACATTGATGTTTCGATGTTCGATGTTATGGTTTCCATGTTGCCGATTGCCGGGGCGCAATATTTCGCGGGTAAAAATTTCAAGGTGGGCGATAAATTCGCGCTGTCGGGGGCGTATCCTTTTTACAATGTCTATGAAACCAGTGATGGCGGATGGATGACGCTTGGCGCACTCGAACCGAAATTCTGGGCGAATTTTTGCACCACCGTCGGGCGCGAAGATTTAATCGCCAAACAATTTTCCGAAGGCACGGATAAACGCGCGTTGTTCGATGAAGTCCGGGCGATTTTCAAATCGAAAACCCGCGATGAATGGATAGCCGTGATGCGTGATGCCGATTGTTGTTGCGAACCGGTATTATCGGTTGGTGAAGCCTTCACTCACGAACAGACAATCGCGCGTAATTTGATAATCGAGCGTTCATCTGAAACCGATGGACTAATCAACCAACTGGGCTTTTCTTACAGGCTGAGCGACACCCCCTTGCAGGTGAATTCGCTTTCGCCGGAACTCGGCGAACACACGCAGGAATTGCTTGCCCAGATCGGCATTTCGCAAGATGCGAGAGATGAACTTGTCAACGAAGGCGTGATTCACGGGTAATATATGTTGAGGCTCTGTTATACGTGAAAATATTGTCAGCGATGTTATAAGAAAAGAACGGAACAAACGGAAATAACGGAATAACCGATAAACAGGTGTAAAAATAACCATAGAATTTAAAATCGCATTTGCGGTTTCCGTCCGTTTTGTTCTTTCCGTTTGTTCCGTACTCTTGATGAGCCTTTGCACATTACCAAAAACAAAATTGCAAGCATCAATACAATGGAGAATAAAATGGATTACACTTTGACCGAAGACCAAGAACAATTGCGAAAGCTGGTTGAAGATTTCGCTAGGCGTGAAGCCAAACCTTATGACGAAAAACATGGCAGGGAAGCGTTTCCCTGGCAACTGTTTCGCAAAGCCGGAGAGTTGGGACTCGCGGCAATTCCATTTTCAACCGAATACGGTGGCGGCGGCATGGATTATATGAGCTATTCATTGGCGCTCGAAGAATTCTCAAGGCTGGAAACGCCGCTCGGCTCGATTCTATCAGTACACGGCTTGCCGCAACTCATCTTGAATAAATTCGGCACCCTGGAACAGAAACAGAAATACCTTCCGGCGATGGCGCGGGCTGAACTGCTGGGAGCCTTCGCGCTCACCGAACCGCACGCCGGTTCCGATGCGCAATCAATTAATACTCGCGCTGAACTCGTCGGCGAGCAGTATATTTTGAACGGGCAAAAAATCTGGATTACCCACGGCGGCGAAGCCGATGTCTATGTCGTGATGGCGGTGACCACCAAAGGCATCGGCTCGAAAGGCATCAGTTCATTCATCGTTGAAAAAGCCACCGACGGACTTTCATTCGGCAAGCGCGAACGCCCGATGGGTTTGCCGCATTTCACCCGCGAAGTTTTCTTTGAAGATTGCGCCATTCCGAAAACCAATATTATTGGCAAAGAAGGCGACGGGTTTAAAGTGGCGATGACGGCGCTTGATTCCGGGCGCATCACGGTTGCCGCAACTTCGATAGGTTTGGCGCAGGCAGCATTTGACCACGCCCTCAAATACACCGTTGAACGTAAAGCCTTCGGCAAACACATCGCGGAATTTCAGGGCATACAATTTATGCTGGCGGATATGGCGGCGGCGATTGAAGCGGCGCGTTGTGTGATGCGCAAGGCGGCTTATCTGCGCGACAGGGGGTTGCCGTTTAATGTCGAAGCGTCGATGGCGAAATTACTGGCGACCGATGCGGCGATGAAAGTTTCAACCGACGCAGTGCAGATTTTCGGTGGTTACGGGACGAGTGAAGATTACCCGGTGCAGATGCTCATGCGGGAAGCCAAAATCGGGCAAATCGTCGAAGGCACCAATCAAATTCAAAGAATGATTATTGCCCGCGAATTATTGAAAAAATTGAAACAATAAAAGTAAAGAGCAAGCAATTTTTCACTTAAACCATCACCCCCGAGACTTTTTTAAAGGAGATAAATATGGGTTCGTTTGGCGTGCCGGAAGTAGTCATCATACTTACCGTCAGAGTAGTAGGCTGGCAATTAAAAAAAATTGTAGATCACATTTGGTGGTGAATCCGCTTTATCATTAGCAGTCAGTTCAAAAACTCAATGTGTAATGAGTTGGGTAGATATGGCATCAAAAAAAGCTTATCTGGCAATGAAGGGCTTCTGGCAAATCGCGCTATTTATCACAGGCTACCTATTGATAGTCCTGTTGTGTTTGCGGCAATGGAGAAGTTCGACACCCTGGGAGAGGTTGAATTTTTTTGCGATGGCGGCACTCCTGCTCAGTTGTTTACTTGCCGTTCAACAATTGCGACTGACGAGCAAACTTCCAGATGCTCAAGATGTCATTCGCGAAGCTTTTGGTATCAACTTCGATCCGCAGATGGGAAAATTCGTCGGGCTTCTGGCGTTTGCCGAACTATTTGTGTTTATTGATTACGCGCACTGGCAGTTGGTTCCGGCTTTGGAAAACCGGATTTTGCAAACCATTGGTCTGGCACTTTATGGATTAGATATTTTCTGGTTGGTTTGGGTCGATGCTTATCTTGCAAACCATTTCGCGAGTGTCAAGAATGCCAGACAGGTCATAACCGATGGACCCTATTCTTGGGTTCGCCATCCGCGTTATGTTGGATTGATTTTAAGCCGCATCGCTTTCGCATTAGCTTTTGCAAGTGTCCTGGGTTGGTTAATCGTCATCGGTTGGATTTGGGTGGTCAATCGTCGCATACGGTTGGAAGAGCCACATCTCAACGAACTGTTCGGAACCGCATACGACGATTACGCGAGGCGCACAGCGCGGCTCATCCCGCACCTTTATTAGCGCGTGTCAGACCGAAACGCCTGTATATTATTGGAGAACGATTGAATGGATTTTTCACTAACAGATGAACAACAGCAATTCCTGAAATCATTAAAAGAATTTCTCGCCAATGAAATCGAACCACACGCCGCCGAAATGGACAGAAGCGAATCATTCCGTCGCGATAACTTCAAAGCCCTCGCAGAATTCGGTTATCTCGGTTTGAACTTCCCGGAAGCCTATGGGGGCAGCGGCGCTGATTTTATAACCGCGACGCTTGCCGGAATCGAATTGTCGCGTGCCTGCGCCGCGACGGCGCTTTCAGCAGGCGCAAGCGTCGCTTTGTGCGGCTATCCGATTTTGCAATATGGCAGCGAAAGCCAGCGAAAAAACTATCTGCCGAAATTGATTTCCGGCGAGTGGATTGGCGCGATGGCGCTTACCGAACCGGGCGCAGGCTCCGATCTTGCTGCAATAAAAACCCGTGCTCAACGACGCGGCGATAAGCTAATTATTAACGGCACCAAAACCTATATCACCAATGGCACGATTGCCGATTTGATTATGGTGTTTGTCACGACCACTACAAACGACGGCAAGCCGGGTTACAGTTTGATATTGGTTGAAGGCAATGCCAAAGGTTTAACCCGCGGGCGCAAATTGGAAAAGATGGGGGTGCGCGGTTCACCTACGAGTGAACTGTTTTTTGAAGATTGCGAAGTCTCTGTAGAAAATATTTTAGGCGTCGAACATCAAGGCTTTCCGATACTGATGCGCTGTCTGGCATATGACCGCGTCGGCATGGCGTCGTGGTGCCTGGGGATTGCCAAAGCCAGTCTCGATGAAGCGTTGAAATATGCAACCACCCGCAAGGCATTCGGAAAGACATTGGCTGAGCATCAGGAAATCAGTTTCAAACTCGCGGAGATGAAAGCCGAAATCGATACGGCTGAGTTATTGATTTTGCGCGCTGCCTGGTTACATGACCAGGGACAAGATGTAACTACTGAAGCCTCGATAGCCAAGTTGTACGCTTCAGAAGTTGCCAAACGCGCCGCAGACCAGGCTGTACAAATTCATGGCGGCGCGGGCTATTTTCGCGATTACCGCGTTGAACGTTTGTATCGCGATGCGCGGCTTTGCGAAATCGGTGAAGGGACGAGCGAAATTCAACGAATGATTATTGCCCGCTCAATTCTGAAATGAGAAAGCGTAGCAAGTTCGCGCCTCCAAGTGAGGGGGAGCTAAATCGCAGGCGCAGATTTTTCGTAGCTTACTTTTGCAATCGAAACCACTCGACGAATTTTTCGATGCCGGCATCGATTTTAGTTTGCGGATTATAACCGAGTAATCGACGGGCTTTTTCAATGTTGGCAAAGGTTACCGGCACATCACCCTGTTGCATCGGTTGCCAGTCAATCTTTGCCGGTTTCCCCAGGGTTTTTTCGATGACTTCAATCAAATAACGCAATTCAACGGTTTGCGATTCGCCCAGATTAATCACCTCAAATTGAGTCTGATGGTAATCCAACGCTGCTAAAACTCCCGACAAAATATCATCAATATAGGTGTAATCGCGTCTGCTTGTGCCATCTCCGAAAACCGGAATCGGGCGACCCTCACTAATCGCTTTGGTGAATTTGTGAATCGCTAAATCGGGTCGTTGTCGCGCGCCATACACTGTGAAAAAACGCAGACAAACCACCTGCATACCATACAAATGGCTGTAGGTGTGGCAGGCAGCTTCACCGGCAATTTTGGTTGCCGCATAAGGTGAAATCGGTTGCGCCACCGGGTCGTCTTCGGAAAACGGTATGCGGGCGTTGATGCCATAAACCGAACTCGACGAGCCAAAAATAAACCGGGAAACCTCGTGCAGACGCGCCGCTTCCAGCAAAACATAAGTGCCGCGTACATTGGTTTCCTGATACGCCAAAGGATTTTCAAGTGAAGGGCGGACGCCGGCGCGCGCTGCCAGATGAATGACTGCATCAAATTGATTTTCAGTAAACAGATTTTGCATCCGCTCACTATCTGCGATGTCCGCTTCGACCAGTTGAAAACCCGGGTGATTGACTTGCGATTGGATATTCCGTTGTTTGATTCGTCGGTCATAAAAATCATTGAAGTTATCAATCACGGTTACCCGCTGGTTGACATCCATCAACAAACGGTCAACCAAGTTGCTGCCGATAAATCCTGCTCCGCCTGTAACCAAAATGTGTTTCATAGAAAGCTCATTGGTAAAATTGCCATAGCAAAATAGCAAAAACTATTGAGTGATGAAAGAAAGCGTTGATTTTCAAAACCGCAAACAGGTTCGGGTTAAAAATTGAACCTCAGGCTGAACCCTGCAAGATGAGCGTTAAAAAATTTATCAGGGTCATTCGATTGGCGGTTTTCAAATTTATAAAAGGGCATCAATTCGATGTTTCGCCCGACCATAAATTCATAAGCCAGATTGCATACCCAACGCTCATCCCTACGGGTTTTTAACCCCTTATCCACCTTAATAATCCGTTTATAGGTTTGCGGTCGCCAACGACCTTCAATGATCAATTTATCTGCGCCAAATAATCGCGTATTAAATTCCAGACTATAAGTACGACGGATATAGCGATTGCGCGGTTCGATTGCGCGGTTTTTTTCATAACGATATTCGCCTTTAATCGTCTGGTTTTCTCCCAATCGATGCGAAAATTCCGCACCCACGAAAGGGTTGTTCGCATTGCGACCGATTTCATCGTAACGTCTGAAACGATACCCGCCAAATAACCCCAGACGATTGGCGCTATTGAAACGATATTTTGCCGCCTGTTTGAAAATATACTGATTGGAAAGTTCTCGATCATCGGAATTTCCCCTGATTGCCACTTCGCCTTCACTACTGAAACTCAGGTTTTGGTTGAGCGAACGGTTATACCTCATCTCAAAATTGTGACTGAAGACGTCCCAACGATTCGTACGAGTGTAAAGATGTTTGGCAACTTCATAATTCATTTCAATGGCTGGCTTTTTTTCGCTGCTTTTAAAGTTAGTGCCCAATCCGAAAACCGCACCTAATGAGCGTATGTTGGTTTCGTCATGCTCGATATTGGTGTCATAAAGGCTCGAAAAAATCGCATAAAAACTCATTTTTTGCAAAAGGGTGTTCGCTTCTTTCGAGGGTTGCGGCGATTTCAACGTCAAGGAAAGGGATTTCCTCTGAGCCTGTTTTTTGTCTGCCGTTTGACCCTGTGACGAAAATATAAAAGCCAACAAAAATAAGATAGTGAAAAATATTTTCTTCATCGCTTTCTCCTTACGGTGTGGTTTAATTCCGTTTGCTATTTAATTCGATACAGATGATTGCGGGCTTATCACGCGCATCATCGGCAGACATTGAACAGCCGGATGATGGGTTAATAGCCTCAACAAATCCTGTAATGAATGTCTTTCCTTTTCGTCGATAAGCGCGTGGTGGAGCATGATGCCGACAACCGGTTTTTGTTGAACTGCTGTAGCAATCTGCGAACCGATTTGTTCATTGGTCAAACGAATGCCCCGCTGTTGCTTAAACCAGTCAATACAAACCGGAAGTTCTGAAAGACCAACGATGTTACAGGCTTCGGCTGTGTGGTCTCGCGATAAAATGCGAAACCCTAATTCCGACAAACAATGACCGGTCACCCGTGAACAACGATTCCAGGGCGGCGTAAAGATGGGTTGCAAGTGAGCACCGAATAACTCGAATAGTTTCTCCCTGCCTGATGAAATATCCTTCATCTGTAATTGCGCAGAGCGGGTTGCGCCGAATTCGGTTTTCTTTCCCTGCAATTCATGGTTCAGGTGTGCGAAACCATGTTGATGAACCGCGACCAATTCCGGTGTCGATGCCAACCGCTTTAACAGATGTTCAGCGAGCGCGATGGTCGTAGCCTGGGGGATTGCCGCAAGGTCAATCGGCAATTCATAACGCGCAAATACATCGAGCAAGGCAAACAGCCGGTCATTGCTCCAGCCCGCATCGTCATCGCGAAAAAAAAATGTGACCGGCGTGGCTCTTTGATTCAGAGATTTTTTTACCTCGGTAAGCCAGTCGCTCATAATCTCACCTCTGAATTGAATTGAGCTTTTGGTAAAGGCAGTTGGCGACATTTATCTGAGCTTTGCCGGATTAAGCTGTCGAGTAGGTGCGCAGTAGTTTTTACCCCTTGCAGGTTGAGGTTCAAAGGGTGAGGTTTGAAGTTCAATAATTCAACCATCGCTTCGGCAAGGCGCTCGGCGCTCAGGTCATTCTGGTCGAGAACCTGCAACGCGCCCATTTTTTCCAAACGACGAGCGCGATTCATCTGCTCATCTTCAAGCCCATTGGCAAACGGAACGACCAGAGCGGAAACCCGACTGCGCAAAATATCCAACGCGGTGTTGTAACCACATTGACTGATTGAGGCGTCGGCGGCGCCAAGTTCGGCGGTCAAATCCTTAACGACATGGACGAGTTGAATGCCTTTTCGTCCACGGATTTTGTTACTTAAACTGCGAAATTCCGCTTCGGGTAAAAATGGCCCGGCAATCAATTTCAATTCGATTCCGAGATTTTTGGGTAAGCGTTGATAGGACTCTATCGCGGTGTTAAAAAGCCCGAACCCCACCATCCCGCCGCCTGCTGAGACGACGATTTTTCGACCGGATTGCTTTGCCATCTTTACCCGGACATTTTTTTCGATTTGAACAAACCCTGTGTAATGAATGGTCGGCTGCAAATGAATGGCGTTCGGCAGAGAGTCTTCGAGGCGAGCAAATGCAGGGTCAGTGTGGACTAAAATCGCATCAAAAAATCGATTGGCAATTTCGACCGCCCGTTCATTGTGGCGTTGCTGGTCACGCCGTTTCCCAACCAGGAGGTCGCGCAAACTGCAAACCACTAACGGGCGTTTCATTGCTTGAGATTTAGCCATCTCAAGCAATGGTAAAAGTTCGTCGGCAAATTTTTTCCGTCCAAAAGGGAACAGTTCAATCAAAATCATTTCCGGTTTGGTGACGGCAAAGGTTTCAATAATCATTTGTCGGCGCAATTGTTTTGCGCGATCTACGCTGCGGCGACGGTCGCAACTGATTAATTGATTCGCTTGATCAAAACCGAGAGGTGGCAGATGAACAACATTTATTTCAGGAGAGAATTTAACCCCTTCAGGCATTTTGCCGCCGTTTAAAAAAGTCACGGCGAATCGTTCGGTCAACCCTTGTGCCAGCGCCAGAGAACGAATCAGATGTCCCATTCCGAGCGCATGCTGACAATAAAATAAGATTGCAGGTTTTTTCATTTCTCCCCCATCGCTAAACCGGCTGCCTCAAAAGTTCGGGAACCCCCTGACGAGCCAGGCTTAGAAGTTTATTGATTTTGTCTGGCAGGCATTCCGCCTGCTGCCAGTAGAGGCGATAGGCTTTGGTTAAAAATTGCGCCGTCAGGTGCCACCTGAGCCGTTCGACGCAAATCGGTTTGAGTTTCGAGTAATTGTTCAAAAACACCCTTGATAACGATATTGCCAGGTTTGCATCAATCGGTTGGGTGAGTAAATCGACAATAAAATTGGCTAAATCCTGCATCGGGTCACCGATTGCCAGTTCATCGAAATCAAAAAGCGCAATTTGGTTTCGATGATAAAGCAACTGATTGATATGAAAATCGCCATGAATCAGGGTTTCGTTGACCGGCGGAAGCTTTGAGTTGACCGCCTGTAGTTGATGGTGAATTGCCGTGATGGTTTCACGCTGTTCTGGAAAGGCATTCAGCAATTTACCGGCTTTTTTCCGGCATTCGCTGAGAATTTCATCAACCGTAATCCGGTTTCCGACCTGCCAATCAAGCTCATGAAAATTGGCGAGTCCTTGCGCAATGGATTTGAAAATTGCCCGGTTGCTGCGGGCGTTGATGAGTGACAAAAGCGATACGCCGGGCAAGGCTTGCTGCCAGATGGTGCGGATTTCCGCAACGTAATCCAAAGGTCTGGCAATTTTAAAGTTGAGCTTTGATTGACCGAGCAAACGCCAAAGATTTTGGTTTCTTTGATAGATTTCTGCGCCGCTATCATCTGCGAAGGTTTTGCCGTATAACACCAGATTGGCGATTTTATCCCGGTGTTTAAAAGATATTTCAAAACGTGTCGTACAACGAATCTCCGGTCGATAATTTACCACCGTCGTTTGCAAGGCGGTTAAATGCTCAGGGGATTTGCAGGCGATGTGTTGATAGGGGAAGTATCGTTTAACGGATTGCAACCGCATGATGTCTTGAAGACTGGTAAGCGTGGGGTCATTGGGAAATGACCAGACCAACATATCAAAATCTGCCAGATGCGATAATGCCATGCCGAATTTTGGTTGCGACAATCGTAAATTCAGCGTCTTGGAAAATTCCCGGTCGCTGGCATGCGGTGGAAAAATTTTGGCATATAAAATGTGGTCATCAACTGCGCCATTTTCGCGTCTGCTAATTCCCAGTTGGTAGCAAATCGAAAGAAAAGATTTTTCATTCGATTGATCCTTTAAAAAAGTTTTATAACGGGAGTTCAAAATGCGACAACGGTCAATCTGCAACTGATGGTGTGAAAAGCCCGGCAGATGATTTTGTAAAACGGTTCTCGCCGCATCAGGGTTAGTAAAAATTTCCAGATTTTGCATGTTCGCCTTCCTGATAAGATTGAGTCGAAGGGTGAGTTGAAGACTCTTTTCACCCTCTATTTACAGTGGCAAAAAAAACTCGATTGATACGATAAAATCGGGTTTTTTATGCGGTCTCGAAAAATGGCGTATTGGAGTTGCTTGAACATTGCAATTCCAATGGGTGGGTAAACCGGCAAGACCTAGTTTTTATAGTTAATAGTTTACAGCCGATTTTAAAGGGGTTTTGTTTGAAAATAATTTTTGATAGCGATGCCCATATCTCATCAACGTCTGGTGCGAACCCTGTTCGATGATTGCCCCGTTTTCAAGCAGAAGAATTCTATCGGCTTCGGCTGCCGATTGAATATCGTGGGTGATGAGGATACAAGTCCTTCCGTCCATCAATCGTTTCAATGCGTCTTTAACTGCGCCTTCGCTTTCAACGTCAAGCCCGCTCATGGGTTCATCAAGGATTAAAATCGGGGTATTACGAATGAAGGTTCGGGCAATCGCGATGCGTTGTCTTTGTCCACCTGAAAGGGTGCCGCCGCGTTCGCCGACAACCGTTTGATAACCTTGCGGGAGATTCATAATAAATTCGTGAGCATTGGCGGCTTTGGCGGCAGCCTGGATTTCTTCTATCGTGGCATCGAGTTTACCGTAAGCGATATTTTCCTGAATAGTGCCGCTGAATAAGATGGATTCCTGCAAAATAATGCCGATTTTTTGTCGTAAGGAATCGCGCTGAAAATTACGAATATCCGTTTGGTCAATAAAAATTGCGCCGGATGTGGCATCAAAAAATCTTAACAATAAAGCTGCAATGGTTGATTTGCCTGCGCCGGAATTTCCAACCAGCGCGAGGTGTTCGCCTCTGGGAATTTTGAGCGATATTTGATTCAACACATTGTTCCCGTCGCCATAATCGAAGGACACATTTTTAAAACAGATTTCACCCTGAATCGTTGTCGCCTTTATTGCTGTGGGCAAATCTTTAACGCCGGGTTCGGTTTCCAACAGTTCGCTGATGCGTTGCGCGCAGACAACGGTTCTGGAGAACTTTGAAGAGAATTTTGCGAGATTACGCACAGGTCCGTAGAGCGCCGTCAGATAAGAAGAAAAGACCAGCACATCGCCGGGCGTTAAGGCTCCGTTTAAAACCTGTAGCGAGCCAAGCAAAACGACAACCGCGGTTCCCGAAGCAGTTACGATTTCAACGGCGCGTGCGGCTGCCGCTTCGAGTCGCGCCGTGCGAATGCTCTCTTCCAGGTTTTCCATACTTTGGTTTTCAAATCGCTTTTCTTCGTACTTCTCTCTGCCGAATGCCTGAACCACGCTCATCGATTGAAGAATTTCATTGATGCGCGAGGTGACTTTCCCTTCGGCATTTCGTTGTCGCCGAACGGAATCGCGGATTCGCAGGTAACGGTAAAAACAGAGAAAGACGAGAATCGGGAAGGTAATCAATACCACCAGACTCAACTTCCAACTCAAGGTGAGCATTACTGCAAAAATCCCGATAATTATTAATAATTCCGAAAAAAAGGTCATCGCATAATCGGTAAATATCTCGCGTATACCGTTGGTGTCGCTCGTCACCTTGGTAATCAATTCGCCGGATTTTATTCGCTTATGAAAAGTGATCGACAGACGCTGAATGTGAGAGAACAACTCGCGCCTTAACGCATGGGCTAATTTATAACCGATACGCGAAACGATGAATGCCTGTAGATACCCCGCGAGACTTTTGATGCCGCTTATCAGAATAATCGAAGCGGCGATGACGATAACCGAAAGGGTTTTGTGGGTTTGTAAAGAATCGCCGATATGACCTGAAAAAAAGGTTGACGGTTTATCTAATAGGACATAATCAATAATGATTTTTAAGGGCCAGGGGCGCAGTAAATCCGCCCCCGCGACACAAAGCGTGCTCAGTAGCGCAGTGATCAGGCTCCACCTGGCTTCACCAATGTAGCCGCGCAGGATTTTTCGCAATCGTTCATTTTTGATTATCGCCATATTTTAATTCCTGAGCATCGCTTCGGTTTCAGCTAATATTTTTTCGAGATGGAATAAGCCTTCACTTCGGTAGCGGCAAATTGCTCGTTGCGCGCGTTCGGCAAATAGCGCAGCGGCAGTGTGCCAGTTGAGCGCCTGATGAGATGGAAGTTTCTTTACGGATTGATAACCATCAACAAAGGCATTAGCCAGGGATTTCTCCTGGCTTTCACTGAGTAATCCGATGATTTTTCGATAGCGCAACAAGGCGAGAAAACTGCCAATGTCATTACTCGCATCGCCAAGGCTCACCTGGTCTAAATCAATCAGTGTCAGTTTACCGTCATCCATTAATCCGTTTTTGGGGTGAACATCGCCGTGTAACACGGAGATCATCTCTTTGAATTTTCCTGATTGTTTAACTAAACATCGGGCAATCCGGTTCACCGGTTCGCTAACCTCCGGGCGAACTTGCGAGATGATGTGCGCCGTATGGTTAATTTTTTTCTCTGATAATCTACCGAAAACCCTAAGCCCTTCGGGTTGGGGTAACGCATGCAACCGGGCAATCGCTTCACCAAAAAGCGCAAAGCCGGTTAGCTGCTCGCAAGCGGTTAAATCGGCGAGTCTTTGTCCGCGAACCGTCTCAAGAAAAATGAGCTGGTATAGAGGCGAATAATCTAAAACCTTCGGGATGCGTAAAGGCGAACCGGAAGTTTTGATTTTTTGTGTCAGGAGATTGAAAATCGCAAACGGGCATTCCTCAATTTTTGCATAGAGTTTGGCGTAAGCGATGGCTTTATCGGTTTCATTTAGACATTGAACTGTCACACATTTTTCGGGAGCATAGGCGATGATTTGACTTTTACACCAGCGTCCATCCAACTGCTTGGCGAGCGTTTTTGGCGGCGATTCGAGGATATCCAGATTGGCAATTTTTCGGTCATGCGGATAGCTGTAAAAAATCGTGTTGAGTTCATCATCAATAAATTGTGATGGTGATGGTGATTGTATGGTTGAAAGTTGACCGGCGGTTTTCCAAAGACGTTGAGGATAGGTTCGCCCTACCAGATAAACCGTTCGCTCACCGATTTGATATTGATGTAAAAATCTGAGACTGACTCCCGGACGATATTTCACACGCAAACATTCACCCTGTTCGAGCCTGACGCCGGTTGAATTTCCGAATCGTGATGAAAACCGTTTGCCAAGCTTTTCAGGACAAACCAGAAAATCTCTATGTGGAAACGCAGGATCGGCTATCAGAGCCGCTTTCGCGGTATTTGTCATAACCCCCTCCCGTCGTCAATGTGCAAGCCTACTTTCATATCCCACGTCAGCCAACGGATTGGCTTATCGGCAAAATTAAATTTTTCCGTGAATTTTATTTCGTTGTGGATTTCCTGAACCTGACAGGCTTGTAACATCAACTCCTCACCGCTTTCGGTGGTTCGCAGCCATCCGGCAGAAGCCGTGAGTTGGAAATTTCCAAGATGAAATTTTTGCGGTTGAACGATTGCCTCGGCGCTGATGACCAAGTGGTCTATGAGATTGGTTTCTTTCCCCAAACCGGAAATTTGAATACGAAATAATGAGGATTGCCCGTTTTCCAACACGGTTATTTTCGGAATCCGGTTTTGCTGATAAGGGTAAATTAATGTAAAGAAACGCGCCTCCGTTTGTCCCTGTGTGGAAATGCTGACGACCGGCGCAGGGTATTTAACGCCATACTCCGGCGCGTACCAACCCTGGGCGATTTCAGTTTGATAAATCGGCGCGGAAATGAGCTGGAATTTTGATGATTGCAGGATTTGATTATTGCGATGAGTAAACATGCGCAAATCATTCTGCGCATCCGGCGATAGATGAAAGCGCAAATCGTAATGATGCGGTTGTTGCCCGATAAGCTGGTCGTTGATCAACCAGTATTCGCGGTTGACAAAAAAAATTCGTCGGGTATGAACAACTTCATATTGCCTGCTTTCCACCGTGCCAATCAGCACATCGAAATCGGGTGCGGTGAGTCTTGCGGATAACTGACTGCGTGCGACCGAACCCTTCAATGCTTTACCGCGACGATAAGCGGTTTGGTCGAGTCCATCCACACAAACTGTATTATGTGCTTTTGTCCCTTTAAACCAGTGACGCAGGTTGGGTTCTCCTTCATTGTAAGTGAAACGACCGGGGTCAATGATTAACGGATTGCGGTTCGCAAAAATTTCGACGTTGAGCGAATCATAATGCCCGTGACCCCCATCACCGAGAGGTCCGCAATCGAATACCAGAAATTTTTCCTCGTCAAAATGTTCAACCTCTTCACCCCACCCGCTTCGTTGAAAGAAATAGCCACCTTTGTGAAAGCTGGCAAATTTTGAAACCGGCGCAACGCCTTTCCGCCCCTTGCTCGCAACATAAATAAAATCCGAACGGTTGAGTAACTGGCCAGCTAAGCCAAGCAAATCCAGATAACTTCCGGTATCGCTATCGGAGAGCGCCGGAATCCATCCATCCGGGCGGTGACAATGCAGGGCAAATTCGCAGGCGCTGACTAATCGCTCTTTGTAGGCGGATGAAAATTCGATACCCAAGCGGCGACCATTTGCCAATGCTCCTATAAAACTTCGCAACACCGTCATGTGGTAATGGGTGGACTGTTCACGGTGAACACCGTCGGCGAGAATATCGGTTTGAATATTTTCTTCCAGATTTTCAACAGCGAATCTTAATAGACCGCTATCCTGATCAAGCGTTGGGAATGCCAGCGACGCGATAAACAAGGCATAGAGTTCAAGGGTTCGATGGTTGCGTTCGGTTGTCAGGTTTTGTTTTAGATAATCAATTTGGTGATAAAGACTGGTGTATATTTTTTCGGCGGTTTTATAAGAAAATCCCGGAAATCGTGAGGCATCCGCAAAGCGGTTCCAGGTATAAATCCAGTTTTGAATACGCCGCGCCGTCACATCGCTTGAATCAAATCCCACCGGAACCTGCTCGACCCATGAATCAATCAGGGTTTTCCAGGTGTCTAAATATTTCGAGTCGCCGGTTTTTTCATAGGCATTCGCAAGGTTCAACCCGTAATAAAATTTACTCCACTCAATTCGGTATTCATCATCTTCGGGAAGCAATTCGGAAAACCAGTTGGGCGGTAATCCTAAATGCAAAGTCATTCCGGCATGCGTGAACAGTCCACGGCAAACCTGATTGGCAATCGCTGTATCCTGATAGCCATTTTCGATGATGCAGAAAACCGGACGCGGGCGTTCGGGAAGTGGATTTTTAAGTCGGGCAATCACGCGATAGCCTCCTTGAATATACCTGCAAGATGGGCGGCAAAACGGTCGCCATCGAATCGTTGGTGAACGGTTTGTTGCGCGCCCAACGCCACCGCTTGAGCCAGTGGTTTATCAAAACTGAGGTGCAACAAAGCTTCTGCCAGGGCTTCCGGGTTGTCCGGTGGAATGAGCCATCCATTCACTCCGTGGTGAACGATTTCCGGTATACCACTGATGCCGGTTGTGATGATGGGCAACCCGCAAGCCATCGCTTCTACCAAAACATTGGGGATTCCATCACGGTCGCCGTTTTCCAAAACTCGACAGGGCAAACAAAAGGTGGTTGCTTTGCGGTATTCGTCGAATAGTTGTTTCTGAGTCATCGCCTCGACCAATCGAATCCGATGGCTAAGCGAATAATTCGCGATACGGTTTTTGAGTTCACTTTCCTGCTCATCGGGTTGTCCGATGATTAAGGTTTCAAAATCGACGCCACGTTGATTCAAAATATTGCAGGCATCGATCAAGGTATCAAAGCCTTTTTTACGCACCAGACGACCGACTGAAAGCAGGCGAATTCGCCCATTTTTACTGGGGTTTTCTGTGGTTGCCTGTAATAACCGTGTGAAATCGGCATTCAATCCGTGATAGATGCAATGGACTTTTGTAGAACTGAGTGGTTGCAGGTATTCACGATTCGCATCCGTGCAGGTCACGACAAATTTTGCGGCATCCATTTTTCGTTTGAGTAAACCCGCAGGGTTGAGCGTATCGCAATAAATGTCTTTCGCATGCGCGGTGAACGAAAATTGAATGCCGGTGATTATCGAAGCCAGCCAGGTAACTGTCGTTGCGCCGTGGCAGAAATGGGCGTGCAGATGTACGGCTTCGTTTGAGCGTAAAAGGTTATCGGCGATGAATGCCGCCTGTAAAAATTCTTTGAAATAAACTTTTCGCGGTGGCGACCAGAAAGTTTTCCGCGCTCTGATTGCCTGTGCCAGCGCCAGACAAAACGCATAAATGGTTTTGACAGGGTGATGAAAAAATACGCGCAGCAATGCCGGAAGAAATGCGCCAAGGTGGCGAGCCAGCCAAATCAATAAAAAAGTCCCGGAAAGCGAAGTGGTTGCCGGTAGATAGACCGGTTTTGCCTGAATGCTTTCGATGATTTCATGGGTTACCGGTTCGTCTGCGGGTTTGATAACCAGAAGTTTGATTTTAATGCCCAGTTGTTCCAACCGATATATTTCGCTGGCAATAAATATTTCCGACAGCCTGGGAAAGCCTTTTAACACGTAAGCAAGGGTGACGGATTCGGTTAAATTGTTCGATGGATGTTTATCCATAAATTCGCTCCAACAGGTCACAAAATTTTTCACTACATCGCTGCAAAGCAAAATTGGCGGTTATATATTCTCTGGCTTTATTGCCAAGCGATTGACGAATGGCGCGATTTGGTGCGAGCGATTCAATGGTTTCGCGCAAATGATTGACATCTTTTTCCCGTACCAACAATCCGGTTTGTTGGTGAATGATGGCGGTTCGGATGGCGCTGACATCGGATGCAATAACCGCGCGCGCACTTGCCATCGCTTCGAGAATGACATTTGGCAATCCATCTCTATCGCCGGTTGAATCGATGACCGATGGGACGATGACCACGCTGGCTTTGCGAAATTCTTCCGGGAGTTGGTTATGAGTGAGCGCGCCGCAAAGTTTAACGCGATTGCTGAGGTTCATCTGGCGAATCAAAGCCGAGAGTTTTTCTCGTTCTGCGCCTTCACCGATGATGCGTAACCGGAAATTAAATTTGAGATTGGCAACCGCGCGGATTAATACATCGAAGCCCTTTTTCTCAACCAATCTGCCGACCGCTAACATTTGAAAGGTATCGCTTTCAGGTTCCGTCGTTGGGGTGAAGCGGTCAAGATTGACGCCGTGTGGCAGCAGGTAAACATTTGCATTGATGCGATTGATTTGGTTTGCGACATCCTGATTACAGGCAATCACACAGGCAGCATTTTCTACGCGACGGTTTAATTCCTGCGGAGCCAGTTTTCGCGCATCTCGCGCGTGGGTGCTGAAACTGTATGGCAGGCAGAGACGCTTTGCGGCTTTCATCGCCACCGTCGTCGGGCGATGTGCGAAGTAGCCGTGAATGCCTTTGAGGTTTTTATCTTTCAAAACTTTCGCCAGACTTGCGGCTTGCGAATTTTCATCCGCATCAGGAAGCGGATGAAGCAGGGGAAGTAAATGTTCGACTCCCGGTTGCCTTACGCCGTCGCCCGCCTTGGTTGAAAAGATAGCGCCTAATAGACCCCGGTTTTTGAGCGCCAGTAATTCGCCAATGGCAAAGGTTTCAGAGCATCTGGGAAAGCCGCTCATCACCACAGCAAGTTTACCTGTATTCATAACCTGTCCCTCTCAAGCAGGGATTTCACACGTTGGCGAATACGAGGCAATCCATCTAAGTCGAGCATGGATGGGTTCAGGGTTGCAGGCTTAAAAGCATCCAGAACTTTTTGCATCAAATCACTGGCGGTGAGTTTTTCCGGTTCGAGCAAATCGAAATAACCTTGTGAGGCAAGCAAACGCGCCCGAATCAATTGTTCCATCACGGGTTCGGCGCGCGGAACCAGAATGGCGCGCCGCGCAAAAGATAACATTTCACAAACCGTGTTATAACCTGCCATCGAAACGATGACATCGGCATCGGCATAACGTTTGGTCAGGTCAGCTTCAAAATCGACGAAGTTGACATCAGCCAGATAGCGAAACCTTTCGTGCAATTGATCGCGGACAGATTTTGCCATCTGTGGCCCGAAAACCACTGTGGTTTCGATAGCGATGTTGCGGGGCAACATGGACAAGCCTTCCAGATACGCTTCAATCATCCGGCTGCCGTCGCCGCCGCCGCCTGTGGTAACCAAAACCCTTGGTGGTCCACCCAATCTTGATGAATGTGTTGTCGGGCGTTTCAAGTAACCGCAATAGACGGTCTTTTGTTTGACGGTTTCAGGAAATCCGTATTCTTCTGCGGTATCAAAAATTTCTTTTGAACCATAAATCCAGACTTCATCATAGAATCGGTCAATCAATTCAAACGAGCCATTGCGTTTCAGAACTTCGCGCGTGCGTTCGGGCGCATCGAGAATATCGCGAATGCCGAGGACGAGTTTGGTTTTATGCTTTTTATTTTTTAAGGCCGCAAGCGTTTCCAATAACTCGCCATCCACACCGGACGGGCGTTTATCAACAATCATCAAATCAGGAGCAAACGCCAGAATGGATTTTTTCAAAATCGCTTTGCGGGTTTTTTTTATCTCTTCCGAACAATCGGTTAAAAAACGCGGTTCGTAACGCTCGGCTTCTATGCGATCCAGGCAAGGCAACTTGATGTAATCGACGCCATCGGGAATGCGAAAAGCGTGAATCATTGGTGAACCGGTGACAATCAGAATTGCCGATTGCGGATAGGATTCTTTCAACTCCTGTGTGAGCAATAAAGTTCTGCGAATGTTGCCCAACCCGAAGGTGTCATGCGAATAGAGAATGATTTTATAGGCTTGCGTATCAGGCTCTTTATGATTACCGAGTGCCTGGGCGTGCGGGTGATAAGCGACCTGCGCCGGATGCCACTCCATCTGATTCGGTGGTCGATATTGTCGTAATACGCCGGAATTCCTGCTTGGTGAACTCATGATTATTGAATTGCCTGTAAGGAAGGCTCGGATACCTTTCAAATTTTTTTCCCACAACGAAAAATTCAGGTAAACCAACAGGTCAAGCGGGCGGAACGATTTTATTATGGTTATCTTAATGCTGTTCCTACCCGTAACAGTGATGCATCGGTGCAGAAAAATACATTAGGGATAAATTTTTTGGCGCTTCATTCGGCGTTTTAGCGAGCGCGAGGTTTTCTGTTAAACTACAGGACGTTTTAAAAGAAAGCTGATAGCAAATTAATGAAAGAACGCATCGAACAATACGCCCACGAAAGCATTCAAACCAAAAAAAAATTCTTCGATTCGCAGACGGATAAGCTCATTGAGGCAGCGAATATATTGATTGAAGCTATCCAGAGAGGCGAGAAAATTCTGCTGATTGGCAACGGCGGCTCTGCCGCAGACGCCCAACATATCGCGGCGGAGTTGGTCAATCGCTTAACTTATGACCGCCCACCAATCGCTGCGATTGCCTTGACCACCGACTCGTCGATTTTAACTTCGGTTGGCAATGATGCGTCATTTGCCGAACTCTTTGAACGGCAGGTAAAAGCGTTGGGAAGACCGGGCGATGTGTTGATTGCCATTTCAACCAGCGGCAATTCACCCAATGTCATCCGCGCCGTTCACGCGGCAAAAAATATCAAGATGAAAGTGATTGCCTTCGCCGGACGCAATGGCGGAACGCTTGCCCCGCTTGCCGATTGTGCGTTGGTGGTTGAAGCGGATAATACACAACATATTCAAGAAACCCATATCACCATCGGTCACATTCTATGTGAACTCGTGCAGGAAGCCGTTTTTCCCAATCCTGATTGATTGAGAATAAGGGAGCAATGAAATGAGCCTGAAATTTGATAGCAAACGCAAAGCCACCATTGAAGAAGCGATGGCGCAATTGCCTGGACCACAGGGCGAACTATCGGTCGCCTTATTTGAACACGGGAGTATGCTGGTAAAAATTTATGTGCCGCATAAAACCGATTTGCAAACCCCGCATACCCGCGATGAGGTTTACATTGTCGCGCAAGGTCGAGGCGAATATGTGTGTGAAGAGCATCGCTTGACTTTTGAGCCGGGCGATTTTTTATTTGCCGCCGCCGGGGAAGTGCATCGCTTTGAAAATTTTTCCGATGATCTGGTGGTCTGGGTATTGTTTTACGGGCCAGAGGGCGGCGAACGCAACGCCAGTGAACCGTTACCGATGCTCGATTGAACGAAGATTAAATTTTAGAATTTGCCGTTTGATTGGTTTACCAATCGCTTAATCTGTTGAGCCAACAATGTCGCATTATAAATACGAGCCGTTAGATATTTCAGCACTGTCGACCTACCCGCTGGCGTCACGTTCAAGCAAGGTCACCGTCGAAGATTTCGCCAACCCTTTGAATGATGCCGCAAACGCTAAACCGCTACTCGATTCAATTCCCAATATTCTCGCGGCGAAAGACCTCAGAGAACTGGCGCGGCTGATTCGCCAAGCCAAACTTGGCAAACGCGCCATCATCGTTGGTCTTGGCGGTCACGTTATAAAAACCGGACTTGCGCCAATATTGATTGAGTTGATGAAGCAAGGGTTTATCTCAGCCTTGGTGTTAAATGGTTCAGCGGTCATTCACGATTTTGAAATCGCTTTGGTCGGGCAAACTTCCGAAGACGTAGACGCCACGCTCGGCACCGGCACCTTCGGCATGGCTGAAGAGACCGGCACGCTAATTAACGAGGCGATTACTCAAGGAAGCCTCGTCAATCTCGGAATGGGTGAAAGCGTTGCCAAACGAATTCATTCGATGAATCCACCCTTTGCGAAATATTCATTGCTCTGCGCATCATATGCGGCGCAAATTCCGCTGACCGTTCACGTCGCGGTTGGCACGGACATCACGCACATTCATCGCAACGCCGATGGCGCGAGCATCGGCAAAACCTCTTTACAGGATTTTCGCCTGCTCTGTTCCATCGTTCGCGATTTGCATGACGGTGGGGTTTATTTGAATCTCGGTTCGGCGGTGCTGTTACCGGAAGTCTTTTTAAAAACCGTGACGGTGGTTCGCAACCTCGGATATGAACTGAAAAATTTCACCACCGCGAATTTCGATTTCATTCAACATTATCGCCCGCTTACCAATGTCGTGAAGCGTCCGGTTGCAGGTGTCGGGCGCGGCTTTTCTTTCACGGGGCACCACGAAATCATGATTCCCTTGCTCGCCGCTGCAATTTTAGCCGAATAAATTTTTGGTGGTTGTTTAAAGCGATTTTTTTACGCTCTTAAAAAATGAGCCGAGCACATCGCTTGCCGTGTGACTCGCCGCGCCAATCCAAAGACCGGCAAATGCCGCCAGCAGATATTCGCGTTTAATCGGTTTGATGATTTCAAGGACGCGAGTGAAGGCATCGTGAACCTGAGCCACACTTCTGGTATTTTCCTGATTGTACCAATCCCGCGCATAAAGCGTGAGCGCCACCAAAATCGTCACCACCAGTAAAAAATAGATGATGCGAATAATAGTGCCGAAAAGAATGCCGTGTGAAAATCTCGAACGATGCGAAAAGGCAACTTTATAGGGCCACCAGATGAATCTTAGCGGTCCCCAGCGTGTGTAATGAACGCTTTGGGTATCGAGGTCGGGTCCGAACATCAACCCGCCGAATAATAACCCGACGGTGACGATGGTTGTGAGTAGCCAATCGCGGGTGAAATAGTAGGTTGCCGCCGCGATAGGCAAGGTTAAAAAAATTGTGATTTTATCGTGGGTTCGACCTGATGGCATATGGGGTTATTCAGTCAATAAAACCAATCTGTGGATGAAAATAAATCAACCCATTAAACCGGGCGTTAAGGCGAATTTTTCTCTCCATAAGCCGGCTCAAAATTGCGTGTGGTGTTTTCGGTTACCGAAATGACTTCTTTGGGAGCCTCGATTTGCTGAGGCGCAGTGTCGCGAACGGCTACAGGTTTATCGCGCGCTCTCAAAATCATTTGCCGGTTGAATTCGAGGGTTTTGGAAATTTCTCTGATTAACAGATAAGAAATGCCGAAAACGGTGCCAAGGAGAAAAAATAAAACCGACGCCAACATCCCGGCAGGCGAACCGGTTTTCACCAGATTCTCGACCACCAGAAAAGTCGCGATGAACCCGAATAACGCCACCCAAATCATGGCAAATGATAAACGTCCGACAATTTTATCGGTGTTTCCCGAAGATTTATCTTCAGGATTATTTTCGATTTTTGCGCCACATTGGTTGCAATATTTCAACCCTTGAATCAGGCGATTGCCACAAGTTGAACAGTACATGATTTTTTCCTCCGCCCTGGCTTACGATGCGGGTTTAATGCAGGTTCATTTCAACCTGATGAATGGCGGGGCTTGGGTAAGCGAATTAAATTTCCGCCGGGTCAACTCTTCTTCTATCTCTCAACTCAGCCAGTCGTCCGCCGTCCCAGGTCGAAGTGATGCCGTAGTGGTCGCCTGCAAAAGCAAGTCCCGCGACTTTTTCGGACTGGCAATTGGGGCATACGGCGAGTAAGCCTTTGGCAATGTGCGAACAGTTTGAACAGACGGTAAATTCCGGGCAAAACACCAGACCGGAACAATTGGATTGATAGAAAGCTTGAGAAATCATGCGCGCCATATCTTCGGATTGTGGCGATTGCTCACCAAACCAGACTTCGGTTGCGGCATCGAGAAAGCCGAATTCGTGAAAAGCGCCTTCGGCTTTGATGCGGTCGAGGATGGAATAATGTGAACTTGAAATCAACCGCGCGCCATCGGTGTAATAAATCGCGCCCGATTCCAGATCGCCGCAAACCACTTTTGCCGCCGCATCCCCGAAAAACCGCCAATCCAAACGCGCCAACCGACTGGCAGTCATTTCCGAGGTTTGACCGGTCAACACGAATTTCACCTTGTGTTTATTCGACAGTCTTTCGGTTTCGCGTTTGAGATGGGTCAATACTTTAAGCGCAAATTCCATTGCTTCGGTTGAGGTGTCGAGATTGGCGTCATAAAGCGTTCGGCAGAGTTCATTGAGTCCGACGATGGCGATGCCGTGGGTTGACCAGTTGAGTTTAATAAACGGCGCGCCGCTGGCTCTGGTCGTCAATCCCGCAAGTGGCCCGCTGTCACCGAGCGCCAGGAGCTTTTCCAGAAAGACACGCTTTTCCAGATGCGCCTGTGCAGCGATTTCCATCACCCGGCTGAGTTCTTCAAACACCCGAACGTGATTATCGGCAGCAAGAAATCCGACGCGCGGCAAATTCAGGGAAACGGTTTGAAATTGGACGGCGCGCAGCGCGTGATTGGCGGCGCGTTCCAATCCCTTTTCATCATTGATGCCATAGCGTCTATAAAAGGCGGTTTCATCTTCGCGGTCAAAAGCAATCACCAATCCACCGCGTTCTACCGCTATACGACTGGCAATATCTAAAACGGCGCGATAGCCCGGAATGGCATTGAAATGCTGGTTGATGTGCAAAATCAAACGCGGCGTCAGGAAAGCCCGACCCGACCCATCGCCTTCGAGAAAGGCTTCAAGCAATGCCGTTGCAAAACGATGCGCCTCGTCATTGAACTCGCCATAAGTTTTTTGCAATTCCTGCCCGCCTGCGCCGATGGCTTTGCGCTGTTTCAAATAGGCAGGGGCGTCCCAATCCAGATGTAAATCGGCGGCAATCACCTGACCGCCGCGCGCCACCGCCGGAGCCGAAAATTCAAACACCAGATTTTGCGCCAGTTGTTTGATTTGCGCTTCGCTGAGGTCGGATAAAAACGGCGCGATGGCGAAATTCAACGAATCCCAGATGACCGGACCAGCCAAAAAACCCTGTAAAGACGCGGAAAATTTGATGAGATGGGCGACCAACACCTCTGCGCGACGTGCCGGGCGCGAACTCGCAAACCCTCTCGGCAAAGCGATGCCGAATTGTTTCAGATAATCGACGGTTGAGATTAATGAATGTGGGCGGTCAATCGCGCCGATGCCGTGAATATGTATATCGCCGACCGCGTGGGCATTAGCGATGGGTTCGGAAAAGACATTTAAAATGGCGTATTCGCGTTTGATGGCTTCGGCGAGAATCAAACTGGTGCCTTCAGGCCCGTATGGTTGCGTAGCATTTTCGCGGGCGGTGCTATGAATGATGCGGTCAACATCATAAAGCGGCACACCGAGGCGCGTGTGCGAACGGTGCGCGTCTTCAAGTCCGAGTTCAAGGAGTTTGGCGTCAACCAGACCGCGAATCAGCGAGGAACTGAGCGAACGAAAACCGAGTTTATGAATGAACTGTTTGACTTCGAGGCTGATGTGATTGGCAAGGTCAGGGTCGATACCGGCTTCGCGAACCAGAGCGTCGGCGATGCGTTGCGAATCAAAAATCGCGACCTCTTCATCCGAACGGCGGACGAGCAGTTCGAGTTCGCCGATGTCTTCGGTGGCTATCAGGTCTTTGGTTTCGGTTTGAAAATCGCTTGGCTCCATCGCTGAGGTAAGATACTGGTTTTAGAGAGGGGAAGCAAGGATTGGAAAATTCAAAAGCTTATTTCCAAGCTGAAACTTTGATTGACTTGAATTTTCCAATTGTATATTGCATAAACCGGAAAACTTCTTTAAACATTAAATTGCATGGTGCCTGACCTTTATCAGAGAATCGAAAATGATTTACGAGGAACTTATCTCGCTTCGGAAACTGACTTCACCGATGAGTCAATTAAGTTTCGTCAACATTCAATATCAAATCCACTGAATTCTTTTAGCTTTGGGTTTCCCTTCTTTCTTTTTCGTGCAACTAATAATGGAATAACCAACATTTCGGGCTCCCTATCCGAAGAGTTCAAGTTTACTGAGATATGTGGCTTTCAGGCTGATCCGGGTTTTCCCTCCAGTTGTCCAGCGCAAATCAAAGTGGAAATCAAAATTGGCAGTCAATTGATTCATAAAGTAATTCGTTTTCCTATTCATTATTTAATTCCCCCTCCCGCATTCTTCTCAATGAAAGCCTTGATGGCACGACATCAAATACCCGACAGAAGCCCGAAATATCTACTTATCTTTAGAACTTTGTTTTGGCTATACCTTCCTTTGATGGGTCTTTTGGGCTGGGTCATGACAATGTATTTCAATGACTATTTTAAAATTTTGGGTGGACTAATAATTCTATGGGGATTTTTGATGCTCATTATAACAATAGGTGAAACCCTGTGGAGATTCGCACAGCGGATTCTAAGAGATAGTCCTTAAATAAAATAGAAATTTACTTATAGTAAACTTTTACTGCTTAACTCGATAAGCTATAATTGCGCCGCTCACAAGTCAAAAATAAGCTTCGTTTCGAGTAACTTTCCTGCAACAGCAGAAAGCGTCCGTGCGCCAGACCATTTGATAAAGGGAGAACCTATGAAAAGAGGGTTTTTGTTTTTCATTATTGCCTTGTTCTTGACCATCTCCATCGTTGATGCCGATTTTCAGTCAAAAAATTTTGACCTTGATGCAACCAGGGTAAAAAAATCGGCAAAAACCTTTGCATCCGCTACGCCCGACAAAAATGTGGCTTACCGCAGCGTCGGGAATATCCATAAAATCGTAGTCGCCAGCCACGACCTCGCATCCATCAATGGGATTAAAAGTTCAGGTGGTATGGAAATCGCCGATTATGGTTCTTACAAACTTTTTATCGCCAATCAAAATTCCTTAACTCAAATTGAAAGCCATCAAGCAAACCGGCGCGCGCGCGCGCAGGGACTCGAAACTGCTCAACTGGAAAGCCAATCAACAGGCGCGCAATTCGATTTACGCGATGATTACAACATCCTGTTTTTGCGTGCAGGAAAAATTGACACCACCCAGGATGAAAATTTTATGGGTGTGGAGCAGTCGGCAAACGCTGATACAGACAATCTGACCCTGCCGCTGCATCGAAAAGAGATTGCCGGTGAAGCGCGATTGCGGCTCATTCAATTCGCCGGCCCGATTAAACAAGACTGGTTAGACAGGTTGCAATCGACCGGCGTGGAAATCATCGGTTATGTGCCGAACAATGCCTATTTGATTCGCGAAAATGCCGATTCGAGTTTGTTAATCGCCAGCGCCATAAACGATTTTGCAAGGCGCAACCAAGCCTTTATTCAATGGGAAGGCGAATTTAAAAGCGAGTATAAAATTCATCCGGCGCTGGTTGAAAAATTGAACGAAGCGGAAGAACTTTCCATCAGCATTCAAGTGGCGCGCGCCAGAGATAAAAGCGATGCGAAAGACCTCAAGAAGATTCAAAAAATAGCGCAGTCAATTATTTTCAAGCCCTATGCGGTTTTGAATTTAACCAACATTAAAATCTCGGTTGCTGCCAATCGCATTGCCGAGATTGCCGCTTTGAAAAACGTCGTCAACATAGAGGGGTGGACAGTGCCCGTGTTGCGCGATGAACGCGCCAATCAAATCATCACCGGTCGTTTAAAAAACGACGGCAAAGAACCCGAAGGTCCCGGTTATATGAATTGGTTACAAACGAATGGCTTGGCTTCGCGCTTCAATTTCGCGATTGATGTGACCGATTCCGGCATTGATCGCGGTTCAACGGCGACTGCCAATCTGCATCGCGATTTTCTCGACGCCGCAAATCAAAGCCGGGTGATTTACGCGCGCGAATATACTAACGAACTCGATGCTTCGGATTTAGCAGGACACGGAACGATTAATCTGTCGATTGCCGGGGGCTACAACACCGCGACCGAATCGGCATTTCGTGATTCGGCAAATTACAACTACGGTTTAGGCATCGCGCCGTTTGCTTCACTCGGTTCTTCAAAAATATTTAAATCCGATGGCCGGTTTGGCTTGAGCGAACCGTTTTCAAAATTGATTGCGGAAGCTTACACAGATGGCGCGCGCATTTCCTCAAACAGTTGGGGGGCGGGGACGAACTCCTATACACTCGACGCCCAGGAATATGATTCAAGGTCGCGCGACGCGGTGACCAGTCAAGCTGGCAATCAGGAGATGGTTTTATGTTTTGCGGCTGGCAATGGCGGTTCGCTCACACGCATCGATTCGCCCGGCAGCGGAAAAAATTTAATTTCGGTTGGCGCCAGTGAAAGCGCCAGAGGCGGCGGCATAGATGGTTGCGGCGTGCGGGATACGGATTCGGATAATGCCAATGAAATCGCCTTTTTTTCATCGGGCGGCCCCCTGGACGACGGACGCATTAAACCGGACATTGTTGCGCCGGGTACGCATATTCAAGGCGCGGCTTCACAGCACCCGGACTTTGCCGGTAACGGCATCTGTGGGGGTACAGGCGCAGAAGACTTCTGGTTTCCAACCAATCAGAAACTCTACACCTGGTCGTCGGGCACCAGCCATTCAACCCCGATAGTTGCCGGCGCAGCAGCGTTGGTTCGTCAGCATTTGTTGAATCGTGGCGAAGAACCAAGTGTCGCGTTGATTAAAGCATTGATGCTGAACACCACAACTTATATGACCAGCGCCGAGGTGAAAGGTAATCTGCCGCATCCGTTGCAGGGCTGGGGGCTTTTAAATCTCGGACGGGCATTCGATAGCGCCGCGAAAATTTTCATCAATCAAACGCACACCTTTTCCGACAGCGGACAGGAATTCGTCTTCTCAGGTGAAATCAAAGATGCTACGCAACCGTTTCGCGTGACGCTGGCGTATTCGGATGCGCCGGGATTTTCAGCCTTCGCTTCGTGGGTCAATGACCTCGATTTGGAAGTTACGATTAATGGGCAGACCTTTCGCGGCAATAATTTCATTGAAGACAAATCTCAACCCGACGGGCAGGCGAATTCTAAAGATAATGTCGAAGCGGTCTGGCTTCCGGCTGGAACCACCGGGACCTTCGCTGTGCGCATTCGCGCCGCCAATATCGCGGGTGATGGGGTGCCGAATAATGCGGATTTATCTGACCAGGATTTTGCGCTGGTGATTTATAACGGCGAGAAAAAAGATGTGCCGGTAGCGACGCTTTCCACCGTCAACGTATCGGGCGGAGCCGACAGCCATCTCGATCCCGGTGAAGATATTTCGTTGCAGGTGAATTTAAAGAACGTTTCGCTGGTGGCGATGAACGGCGCAACCGGAACGCTTTCAAGCTCGACAACCGGCATTACGGTTTCAACCGCGACCGCCAATTTTGGCAACATTGCGCCCAATGCAACGGGTGAAAACACCACGCCATTTATATTCAATATCAATCGCAGCGTAGCCTGTGGCACAACTTTGCAATTCACGCTTGAGGTGAATGCGCCGAACGCTGCGGTTTCTAAAATCCCCATCACTTTGCGTGTCGGCAATTTTCAGACTATCGAAGTTTTCAGCGATAGCGTTGAAATCGACGAATCGAAATGGACGCATGACACAGGGATTACCAATAAAAAGAAGAAAAAGAAAGGACTCGCCATTGACACCTGGTCAGTATCAACCAAGCGCTTCCGCACCGGAGCAAGGTCGTGGTTTTCATCGAATCCCAATATTCAATCGGACGCCCATCTCGACACCATAGCGATTGCTTTACCGACGGATTTAAAGAATCTGCAACTGGTTTTCTATCACACCTATGAATTCGAGTTTGGCAGTTATGATGGCGGGGTGTTGGAAATTTCGGTTGCCGGGGGCGCGTTTGAAGACCTCGGCGCAAAAATCCTGCAAGGGAAATATACCGGTGAAATCAATAGCTTTTTGGATAATCCGTTGGCAGACCGCCCCGCCTGGGTAGACGGACAACTCGGAGCGTTCAAGCAGGTGGTGGTGGATTTAAGCAGCTATGCCGGGAAGTCTGTGATTATTCGCTTCCGCATCGGCGCGGACACCATCGGCAAAGGCGCAGGCTGGTTTATTGATGATGTGATGCTTCGCGGCGAGCGCGTCACTTGCACCCCGGCAGCGTTGGAGTAATTGATCCAAGATGCTCGTTCATTGAACTGCGCCACAGGCGTAGCGGAGATTAGCCAGCGGTGCAGCCGGTGGGATGTGAAGAACTTCATTGACCTGTGGCTGCACAACAGGCTAATTTCCTTTGCCTTTTCGGGGCATTGCCTGCAAGTGATGACTATCATTTTGCTTCGCAAAATCCGGGCAGCCACCAGGGCTGCCCCTACATTTATGCTTACATGCATTTGCAAACCGCTATGGTTGAGACCTTTCATAACCTCAAGCCAGCACTTATAGCCGTTTGCAAAACGATTTACTCAAGTTGAGGAAGCGGTCTTTGACCGCGTTTTCCGTCATTCGCGGTCAAAGACCGCTTCCTCAACAGCGGCTGAGTAAACTCAATCGCAAACCGCTCTAAAGAGTAAACCAAAGCAAGCGTGGTAATTTTAGATGCCGGCAATTCGTTTGAATTTGCGGGCGAATGCTTTCGGGTCAACGAAGTGTTTGAAAACTTTGATGCCGTTTATTCGGATGACCGGAATATCGTATTGAAACTGTTGTTTCAGGGTTTCATCTTCGTCAATATTTATTTCCTCAATGGTGAAACAGGATGCATAACCGGAAGCCAAAATGTTGGCTTTGGCATCTTCGCAGAGGTGACAACCGGGGCGCGTGTAGATGGTGACAATGGCTTTAGCTGGTGGGTTTGTGTTCTTCATAATGAAAAGTTTTGATTCAATGGATTAGAAATTTTCATCAATCGCTTTGACACTCAAAGAACGCTCATGCTATAAAAGTGCCGCTTCAAAAGATAGTCTTTGTATAATCATTTTCAAAAGTTGTTTGGGAAAAAAATAAGATAGCTCAGTAATATTCATACGGAGTTTTGGGGGAAGGCTTGTCCGGGATTTTCACTCAGGCATTTTACTTTCATATTTATTCATTAACAGCAGTTATGGAGACCCTTCAGTATGAACACAGAGCAAGACAGCAAACAAGACGCGACTCCTACGTCTGAAGTTGAGGTTAAAACGGAAGCGCCACCGGCGCTTGAAACAGCCACAAACGGAAAAACAGCTTCACCTGAAACACCCGCAGGTGATAAACCTACTCCTCCGCCTAAACCGGTTGCTCCTGCTAAACCTGCGCCACCGAAACCGACTGCCGCCGCACCCGCCAAACCGTCAACGGTCGGGTCATCGGCTGCCGCGAAAAGCAAAGCGGTGGTCGAGGGCACAGACAGCGATACGCCGGTCAATGCCATGCGCCGGGTTATCGTATGGACTTCATTGATTGGCTTTTTAACTACCTGTTTCTTCATGTTCCTGAGGTTCTTCCTTCCGAGAACCCTGTTTGAACCGCCCACAGCTTTTCGCATCGGCTACCCGTCAGACTTCGGGTTTGGGGTGGATACCAAATTTCAACAACAATACCGCATCTGGGTAGTCCGTAATTCTGAAAAGCTGTTCGTGATTTACGCTCGTTGTACGCATCTGGGATGCACGCCTGATTGGAAACCCAGTGAAAATAAATTCAAATGTCCGTGCCACGGCAGCGGCTATACCTTTGAAGGTATCAACTTTGAAGGTCCCGCGCCGCGTCCGATGGATAGAGCACAAGTGGCGCTCGACCCGACCGGACAAATCGTGGTTGATACGGCGAAACTTTATTCGTTTCCAAAAGGCGAGAAGAGCCAATTTGATGACCCGGGGGCGTTCTTACAGGTCTGATTCTTTGCAACTTTTCTCATTGATAACCTATGAATCATTTTTCGGTTCAGTCACAGATTGAACATTTCTTTGTCACACGGGCGGGTAATCGTGTGACAACCCTGCTCACTTAGGAGAGTTTGTATGGAACCTGAAAAGCCTGAGCTACTGCAAAAGCGACCTGAGTCTAGTGTCGGGTTGGTCGATAAACTTCGCGAAGGAATCAAAGAAGACATCGCCTTAATGAAGACCAAAACCAGTAAAGAGAATTTACAATCCGAACTGGAAAATCTCAAAGACCCGACGAAAACTCAGCTCTATAAATCCATCTTTCGCGTCAAACACGAACCGACCCCGCGCGCGCGCTCACTGGGCGTTTTAACCAACGTCTTTTTGCACCTGCACCCGGCAAAGGTTAATCGTGACGCGGTGCGCTTCAGTTATACCTGGGGAATGGGCGGTATAACTTTTTATCTGTTTATCGTGTTGACCTTCACCGGCATCTTGCTGATGTTTTATTACCATCCGAGCAAAGGCATGGCGTATCAGGACATTATTTATCTTGAAAACGATGTGCCTTTCGGCAAACTGCTGCGCAATATGCACCGCTGGGGAGCGCATTTGATGGTCATTACCACCTGGCTGCATATGTTTCGCGTGGTGCTCACCGGTTCATACAAAACGCCGAGAGAATTTAACTGGGCGGTCGGTGTGGTGCTATTGACCTTAACCTTGTTGCTCAGTTTTACAGGCTATCTGTTACCCGATGACCAGTTGGGATTCTGGGCGGTAACCGTCGGCACCAATATGGCAAAAGCTTCGCCAATGCTCGGCAATGAAGGTCCGTTCGGCGTGCAGATGGGCATGACGCAATATAACGATGTGCGCTTCGCTTTGCTTGGCGGGTCAATCGTTGATGCCAATGCCTTGCTGCGCAGTTACATCTGGCACTGCATCGCGATTCCGACCATCGTCAGTGTCTTGCTTGCTGTGCATTTCTGGCGTGTCCGTAAAGATGGCGGCATTTCAGGTCCCGCACCGGTTATGCTCGAATCCGAAATGAAAGCGGCTGGCGCGCGTTCGGTTAAAGGAGCCGCAGGAAAGTAATTCAATTGCGGATTGCGGATTGCGAAATGCGGATTGACAAAAAGTTGATCAATTAAGTAGGTGGAAAAAAGTTATTTGACAAGAATCAGCTATTTTTCAGGCTTTTTTGCGTGTTTCGTGTAAAAGAACTACTTCCTACCTACTTAGTATTTCGCAACCATCAATCTGGAATCGGAAAGCGAATCTGAAAATCCGCAATCCGCAATCCGCAATCCGCAATGGAGGAAATATGGATTGGCATCAATTATGGGAAATCACCACCTTGCCGGACAATATTCCGATTGTCGCAATGCTGTTTCTGATACCGTTTTTTACCTGGCTCGGATTCAAACAGGCACTGGCGAATGACCGGCTGGTTGGCGAGTTGGAACAAAACCCGCAGATGGCGAAAACCCATCATCGCAAAACCTTGCCCTTTCAAAGCGGATGGGCGAAAGAATTGCACGTCTGGCCTTATCTGCTGCGTGTGGAATTCCTGGCAGCGGTCATTGTCACGATTATTCTGTATGTCTGGTCGATAGGACTTAATGCGCCGCTCGAAGAGCCATCGAATCCCAACCTGACGATGAATCCATCGAAAGCGCCCTGGTACTTTCTGGGGCTTCAAGAAATGTTGGTTTATTTCGACCCGTGGATTGCCGGGGTGGTGATGCCAACCTTGATTCTCATCGGTTTGATGGTGTTTCCGTATGTTGACGCCAACCCGCTCGGCTCCGGTTATTACACCTGGAAGCAGCGAAAGATTGCGGTCGGCGCTTTTTTAATCGGCTTTGCGACCTGGGTGGCGTTGATTATCATCGGCACTTTTATGCGCGGTCCCGGATGGGTGTGGTTTTGGCCCGGACAAACCTGGGATCACAACACCGTGCCTTACGAAGTCAACCGCGATTTGCCGGATATTCTGGTGAATTGGGGGCTGACGTTTGCCGGACAACAACCCTGGAAAGGATTGATTGGCGCGGTAGTGGTCGGAATTTTCTTTGCCGTGGCGGGTTTTTTAACTCACAAAATCGTTACCCGCACGCAATTCGATAAGAAAATTTTCGAGCGCACCACCTTCTTGCAGTATTCGATATTTCAGTTTTTTGCAATCACTGTATTGTGGGCGATGCCGGTGAAATTACTCGCTCGCCAGTTATTCAGAATCAAATATGTAATGGTGACTCCCTGGTTCAATATCTGATTCGTCCTTCGTCAGGTGTCATTGGTTGAAGCGCGTCAACATAACCAAAGTTTTGCCAATGACGAACGACCAATGACTAAATTGGAGGTTTTAAAATGGCTGATAATGTGAATGAGGCATTGGAGAAAAAAACAACTGAAACCCCTAAACCGGATCCGATTGCTGAAAAATCATTGAGTTTTCCAATCCTGCTTTCTGCGTTGGCGCTGGTTGCCGTCATGCTCTGGTCGATGTATGACGAAATCATCACGCAAAGACCCTGGAAAACCTATCAGCAGGAATTTGTCACACGCTACGCCGATTATCTCGAACGCGTGAAAGCTCGCCAGGGGAGAACCGAAGCCGAAGTGAGAGCCACTCCCGAATATGTCGATTTCAAAGAAAAATTGGATGATGAAACTAAAAAGGCGACACCGCGATTAAAAGAGATTGAGGCAGAAACCCGCGCCATCAACCAGCAACTCGATGACATTACGCCTAAATTTCAAGATACCCGCGCCTGGGTTGCTGCAAAAACCTTCAACCTCGAAAATGCGCCGGAAAGCGGACGCCAAAAATACCGTGACGAAATCGCCAACAAGAAAAAAGAGAAAGATACCATCAAACTCCATGACAACGCCGGCAATGAACAGAAAGTCTCGATGGACTTTTATGAACTGGAGAAAAAATATAATGAGTTGAACGACCGCAAAGCTGCGCTTGCCGCCGAAGTCGTGGTATTGAATAAACCGGTTTCCCAAGCTAAGAAAAATTACGATACCTATTTGCAGGATAACGTGATTGGTTTAAGCAGCCAGCAAATCAGCCAGCTTGAAGATAAGGTCGAAAAGTTTGAATTCAAAATTAAACAGATTCATGTCAAAGAAGGCGATGTTGTTGACCGTTGTGAATCCTGCCATCTGGGAATTCGCGAACCGTTGCCAATCAAGCCGGTCAACATGGCAAACGATGAGCGCGAGGTGGATGAAAAATCCATCGCCTTTGCTTCGCATCCCAATCAAGACCTCTTAAAAACTCATGACCCCGAACGCTTCGGGTGTTCGCTCTGTCATGGTGGCAATGGTCGCGGAACCGTTTCGGTTGAAAAAGGGCACGGTCGTTATAAACACTGGCTCTGGCCGCTCTATTACAAAGAGAATGTGCAGGCTGGTTGTAATCAATGCCACAAAGCTGACCGTGTGACGCAAATGGCGACCACGCTCAATGATGGTAAACAACTTTTCCAGGTTCGCGGTTGCACAGGATGTCACCGTTATGAAGGGTATGACCGCGAAACCGATGCGCTTGCCAATGCCCGGCAACAAATTCGCCTTCTGGAACTCGAACGCGAAGTTCGGTTGCGAGAAATTAAAGAGACCAACGCGGCTGCCGATAATGCTACAGACGAAGATGAAACGCGACGACTGCGCAATCGCGCCGGCGTTGAAATTCCGCAACTCATCAGTCAACTCGACGCCAAAATCGCCGAATATGAAAGACAATCGAAGTATTTAATGCAGGACGCCAAAAAAGTCGGACCCAATCTGAAAGAGATTAAAGCGAAATTGGTGAAGGATTGGATCCCGGGTTGGCTCAAAGACCCGCAGGCATTTCGACCGGGAACCAAGATGCCGTCTTTCCGTTTGGATGATGATGAAATTCAAGCCATCTCGGCGTTCATCTGGCAGAAGGCGTTGGATGTCAAAGTTCAAACTCAAACGATGGGCGATGCCAACAATGGCAGAGAGATTTTCAAATCCATTGGCTGTCTGGCTTGTCACGCCATTGACGGAGAAGCCATTGGCACAGGAAAAGGTATCGTTGGCGGACATTTTGCCGCGAACCTTTCAAGGGTTGGCGAGAAAGCCAACTACGATTACATCGTGCGCTGGATTTATAATCCGCGCAAACGCCTGACTCCCTTTTCGCCATTCGCCAAAAAAGATTTGCTGCCCGATGATTATAAGAAGGTTGGCAAACCGTTCCTGTTTGATGATGAGCATTCAAAGAGTCCGGTTGATGGTCGTGAATTACAAATTCACAATATGACCGTGATGCCGAATTTCCGCTTAACCGAATCAGAAGCCCGCGATGTTGCGACATTCTTATTCTCTTTGAAAAAGAATGAAGGCTACCCGGCGGCATCCTTTATGGATGACAAAGAACTTGCGGCAAAAGGCGAAAAACTCGCGAAAACTTACGGATGCGCCGGTTGTCATGAAATCAGCGGTCTTGAAGAAGAGCAACGCATCGGCACGGAACTCACGCCCGAAGGCAGCAAGCCGATTGAACGCCTCGACTTTGCCTTGCTTACCGAACCGGCAAAACGCGGAGAAGACCCCTACACCAATGGCGAAGGTCGCAAGTGGTACGACCATAAAGGATTTTTTGAGAATAAACTGCGCAATCCGGGAATCTACGATAAAGGCAAAGAGAAGCCGCCCGAAGAGCGTTTGAAGATGCCCAATATCTATCTGGAAAAACCGGATATTGATGCCTTGACCACGTTTTTATTAGGCAGTGTTGAAACCCCGCTCCCGGCTTCGATGCGTTACACCCCTACAGGTCAAAAGAAAGCCGTGCAGGACGGTTGGTGGGTCGTACAGAAATATAACTGCATGGGTTGTCACAATGTGTTAATCGGACAACCCGAAACGGCAATCAGCACGGTGCCGATTTATCAGGGGCAAGCGGAAATGTTGCCGCCGCGCCTGACCACCCAGGGGGCGCGCGTCAATCCCGAATGGTTGTTGAAATTTTTGAAAGACCCATCGCTCAGTTCGGGTGATGCGAATGCCGTGAAACAGGCTATGGCAGCCCATTTGACGGGACAACCCGCGCAGGCGAAACCTGCGGCTGCGGCTCCCGCCAAACCCGGTCCGCCGCTCGCAACTGCGCAACCCGCGCAGGCAAACGGAGCCATCGAGCAAGCCTGGACATTGGGGCGGCAGTGGGGCGTAAGTCGAAACGGTGTGCGTTCTTACTTGAAAGTCAGGATGCCGACATTTAATTTCTCGCAGAATGAATTGCAGGCGTTGGTCAATTTCTTTATGGGCGCATCTTCGCAACAGATGCCTTATATGCCTGAGCCGATGGAGCAGTTGACGCCGGATGAACAGACCATGGCGCGCGCCATGTTCAGTTCACAGGCGGCACCTTGTTTGAAATGTCATATGACTGGCGATGCGGCGCACGATGCCAAAGCCACCGCGCCGAATTTCCTGATTGCCAAAGAGCGATTGAAACCCGAATGGACAAGGCGTTGGATGCTGGAACCGCAAATCATCAGTCCCGGAACCGCTATGCCTTCGGGGCTGTTTGAACGCGACACCATTCCTGAGCACGACCGCTGGATTATGAAAGGCGTGACCTCGCCGCAAATTCAAACCTATACCAAAGACCATGCGGATTTACTGGTACGGTATATGTTCCAGATTACCCCTGATGAACAGGGAAGATTGAAAGCGGGAGCCGCAAGCGGAGCCGCGCCTGCACCTGCGCCAGCCGGACAAAAACCTGCTGAGGCGAATAAGACAGCAGCAACCGGCAAGCGCAAGACGGATAAACTTTCTCAGACGGGAGCGGGTCGTTAGAATACCAATTTGCGATTTTTTCTAAGGCATCAGGCATTGATGCAAAGCAATCTGGTATTCACGAAAAGGAGGAAAGGTAATGTTCAAGAAGTCTGCAATTTTACTGCTGGCAATTGTCGTCCTGGCGATGATGGTTGCCAATTGTAAGCCTAAGAAGAAAAACCTGGAGGAGAATTTAGATACTCCTAAAAAAGCCAAATACGAATCGAAAGCCGATGAAGGAGAAATCAAAGGCGTGATTAAATTCGATGGCACGGCTCCCGAACGCGCGAAAATTGATATGAGTCAGGACGCCAATTGTGTTCGCGCCGAAGGCGATAAACTCAATGATGATGTGCTGGTAGAAAACGGCAATTTGCAAAACGTCTTCGTCTATTTGAAAGGCGGCAACGCCGATAAATTTGAATTCGGCGCTCCGTCAGAGGTCGTGGTTCTCGACCAGCATGGTTGTCGTTACACGCCGCGCGTTTTAGGCGTTCAGGTCGGGCAAACTTTGGAAATTCGCAACAGTGACCAGACAACGCATAACGTTCACCCATCGCCGAAAAATAATCCCGAATGGAACAAAGTGCAATCCGCCGGGCAAGCGCCGTTTAAAGAGGTTTTTAAAAAAGCTGAAACTCTGATTCCGGTGAAATGTAATCAACACCCCTGGATGGTTGCGCATATCGGCGTTCTCGGTCATCCGTTTTATGCAGTGAGCGGCAAAGACGGCTCTTTCTCAATTAAAAATGTGCCGCCGGGCAAATATACGTTGATTGCCTTTCACGAAAAGTTGGGCGAAAAACAGATGAGCATCGAAGTTACGGCGAAAGAATCGAAGGTGCAGGATCTCACCTTCTCGCCGAAAGCCGCATTCATTCCGACATCGCTCACGGTTGAACCGGCGTTGATTGTTCCTTAATGATTTTACGACGCGCTCTGATGGGGGCGCGTCGTTCGTTATCAGATTTGTTGAATGATGAGTTCTATGCTTTACTTGTCGTTTATCAAATTAACGAATCGAGGTTTGTAGTTTTGAGTAAGCAAGTAGATGTAGGTTTCGAGCCTAAAATCTGGCTCCATTATTTCGCAATTTTCTTAGCTTTTTTAATTATTATTTTGCTGGTTGCCGGTGCGCTCGTTACCAGTAACGAAGCCGGGGATTCGGTTCCTGATTGGCCCCTGTCATTCGGACGCTGGTTGATTCATTCTGACAATTTCATTGCAAATGTGCGCTATGAATATTCGCACCGGTTCATTGCAGGTGTCGTGGGTTTCACCACTTTTTTACTGGCTCTTTCAATCTGGTTTTCCGAAAAACGCAAATGGGTGAAAACCCTCGCGCTGCTGGCTTTTGTTGGCGTCGTTGCACAAGCGGCAATCGGCGGCATACGAGTTTGGTTTCCGGCTTATAAACCGCAAATCGCTGTGCCGCACGCGCTCATCGCACAGAGCTTTTTCGGTTTGATCGTGGCGCTTGCGGTCTTCACTTCACGCGGTTGGTTTGTTGAACGTCAGACCATAAAAGATGAAGGTGGGGTGGCGCTTAGAACCTTGACGGTGGCAACCATCGGCGCGGTTTTATTGCAACTGGTTTTAGGCGCGGGGTTTCGACATGGCGCGTGGGGCATCATCCCGCACATTGTCGGAGCCGGTTTGGTTGCAGGTTTGATTATCTGGACAGCATCAGCAGTGCTAACCAGGCACGATGAGCGATGGATTCGCCGTCCGGCTTGGGCAGTCTTGGGCTTAATGATATTGCAGGTGGGACTCGGAATCGCGGCTTACTTTGCGCGGGTGGCTTCAAAAGATGACCCGCAACCGCTTGAACCGATGATTTCACTGACCGCATCCCACGTCGTGGTTGGGGCATTAACTTTGGCGGCGATGGTGGTATTGACCGCGCGTTGCTACAAGGTGCTGGCTCCGCAAAACGCCGGTGTGAATGAGAAGGCTATGTCTTCGGCAAGAAAGGCGACGGTGTAATCGAAATGGAATCCGTAAATAGAATTCTAAACGACGATGTCGCCGAATTGCCGGTGCGGGAAAAGCTGCGCGCCTTTGTTGAACTCACCAAACCGCGCATCACGTTTTTAGTTGTGCTGACGACCATCGCGGGCTTTTGTCTGGGAGTTGAGCAGGGAATTGACTGGTTGAAACTCTTTAATCTCATTTTAGGCGTGAGCGTTCTCTCATCGGGAATTGCGACCATCAATCAATGGATGGAACGTGACCTCGATGCGTTGATGTTACGCACCAAAGCGAGACCGTTGCCGACCGGAAAATTGAATGCCAGACAGGCGTTTATCTTTGGCATGGGATTAATCGTTCTGGCGAATGTTTATCTGGCATGGACAGTGAATTCGCTGACCGCGCTTCTCGGAGTCATCACCGCGGCGACTTATTTGTTGATTTACACGCCGCTCAAAACCCGCACGACGCTTTCAACATTTTGGGGCGCGTTTCCGGGGGCGATGCCGCCGCTTGTCGGTTGGGTTGCAGCGCGCGGTTATCTGAGCATCGAAGGCTGGATATTGTTTGCGATTTTGTTTTTGTGGCAGTTCCCGCATTTTTTGGCGATTGCCTGGATGTATCGCGAAGATTACGCCAAAGCCGGAATCAAAATGTTGCCGGTCGTTGAACCCGAAGGCAAAGTCACAGGGCAACAAATCGTCACGTATACGTTGTTGCTTTTGCCTGTGAGTTTATTGCCGACTCTAGTAAATATTTCGGGGAAAATTTATTTCGCTGGCGCGTGCGCGCTTGGACTGGCGTTTTTATTCGTCAGCATTCGCACTGCAATGCAGAGAACCAAATGGCAAGCCCGGCAGTTGCTGTTGGCTTCAGTTCTCTATTTGCCAATTCTTTTCGGATTGATGGTGATTAACCGTTAGGTGTCAGTTGTTGATGCAGCAATGAATTGATGGTTTTCCGGCTCATCAGCCTCTGGCATCACATCTTCTCTTAGAGGGGTTTATGAGCAAAATCCTATTGGCATTATTACTTGTCGCTTTAACGGTCGGTTCGGCATGGACATTCTGGAGCGGAAACTGGTGGTTCGTTCATCCCATCTCGGAGCACGGGCCTAAGGTTGATGACCAATTTAACCGCACCCTTGTGGTGGTCGGCTTTGCCTTTATTACCTGTCAACTGGCATTGGCATGGGCAGTTTTTCGCTACGGAAGAAAAGGCAATGAGCGGTCAAAATATACCCACGGCAATAATAAACTCGAAGCCGTCTGGACAGTAATTACGGCTGTGGTTTTCGTCGTCGTCGCCGTGTATGGACAAATCGTCTGGGCAGGCATTCACCTCAATCAACCGAGCGATGCCGAAGCCACCAATATCGAAGTTGTGGCGCAACAATTCCAATGGAATTTTCATTACCCCGGAGCCGATGGCGTCACCGGTAAAACCAATACCAAATTCATCAATGACGGGTCTTTGAATTTCGTCGGCGTAGACCCTGACGACCCCAACGGCAAAGACGATATTCAGATTTCAACGCTTGTGGTTCCAGAAAAACGTCCGGTCGCGTTGCGCATCCGTTCCAAAGATGTGATTCACAGTCTCTTCGTTCCTGCGCTTAGAATCAAACAGGACGCGGTTCCGGGAATGAATGTCCGCATTCATTTCAAAGCAACGGAAGTGGGCAAATATGAAATCGCCTGTGCCGAACTCTGCGGCTCGCTGCATTTCAATATGAAAACTTTTTTATTGGTTTTGCCGCAGGAAGATTATGACGCTTTAACCGCGATGACTCCCGAAAAATACAAAGAGCGCTTGGGACAATTGATGGAACGATACGAAGTCAATAGTTCAAAAGTAATCGCGGCGAATTGATTTCAGCTGGTTTAAATTTCAACTGGCAGCACAAATTTCAATCATCTTTTCAGGCTTAATTTTTATTTGCAGTCAACCCCTGAATCCTTTAGGAGGAAGCGATGGCAGAAGTCATACATCCAACCCATGAGTCTGGCGGCGCGCATCATCATGCCCCCCCGACGACCTGGTGGCGGAAATATGTTTTCAGTTTAGACCATAAGGTAATCGGTATTCAGTATTTCTTTCTGGCGCTATTTTCGGCATTTGTCGGAATGGGACTTTCTCTTTTGATGCGCTTACAACTCGCCTATCCTGGACAGGCGTTCGGGTTTTTGAAGACGCTGTTTCCAGAAGCCGCGCCAAACGGGGTCATCACCCCGGAGATGTACCTGTCACTGGTTACGATGCACGGCACCATCATGGTGTTTTTCGTATTGACGACTGCGCCGCAGGGAGGATTCGGAAATTATTTTCTGCCGATTCAAATCGGCGCGGCTGACATGGCATTTCCGCTTCTCAATATGTTGTCTTTCTGGACAACCTTTATTGCGTTAGCCTTTGCGATTGCCGCGCTCTTTTGTACGGCGACGACCTTGGGACCCATCGGAGGCTGGACAGGTTATGCGCCGCTCAGTGCGCTTGGCGATATTGCAGGACCCGGGCAAGGGCTTGGCGTTCAGCTATGGGTGACGAGTATTGCTTTCTTCTGTGTCGCGTCGTTGCTGGGTTCGTTAAATTTCATCACCACGATGCTCAATATGCGAACCAAAGGGTTATCGCTAATGCGCTTGCCGCTGACTTGCTGGGCATGGTTTACCACTGCGGTGCTTTCGCTGCTTTCATTCCCGGTGCTTTTAGCCGCAGGCGTGCTGCTGTTATTCGATCAACTGGGCGGCACCAGTTTCTTCATTCCAACCGGAACCTATGTCAGCGGTAAATTGATTTCATCGGAGACCGAACAATCGGGCGGGTCGCCGATTTTGTGGCAGCATCTGTTCTGGTTTTTTGGACACCCGGAAGTCTACATCGCCATCCTTCCGGGTATGGGGCTGACTTCCCATGTGCTGTCAACCTTCGCGCGCAAACCGGTATTCGGTTACAAAGCGATGGTCTATGCAATTTTTGCGATTGGCTTATTAGGCTTTTTCGTCTGGGGACACCATATGTTTATGAGTGGGATGGATCCGCGAACCGCCATCGCCTTTTCACTCATCACGCTGACGATTGGCGTGCCTTCGGCAATTAAAACCTTTAACTGGCTGGGAACCCTCTGGAACAGTCAAATCCGTTTTGATACGCCGATGCTGTTTTCGTTGGGGTTTGTCTCGCTTTTCGTTTCGGGCGGTATCACAGGGCTTTTCCTGGGACAGACAACGGTTGACATCTCGCTTCACGACACCTATTTCCCGGTGGGGCATTTTCATTTGATTATGGGGGTGGCGGCGATCTTCGGCATCTTCACCGGAACCTATTTCTGGTTCCCGAAAATGTTTGGTCGCAAGATGAATGAAGGTTTGGGGAAACTGCATTTCTTTATCTCTTTCATTGGCGTCAATGCGATATTCATTCCATTTCATGTAATGGGACTGGTCGGCGCGCCTCGGCGTTATTCGACCCATGACGAATTAAATTTTCTAAAGAGTGTGATGCCTTTACACCGGTTCATAACAATAATGGTAATTATTACCATCGCCGCGCAATTTGTGTTTCTATTCAACGTGTTCTGGAGTCTCGCCAAGGGTAAGAAAGCCGAGGTCAACCCGTGGGAAGCGACTACGCTGGAATGGGATATTCCTTCGCCGCCGCCGTTCGATAATTTCGGGGGCGTGGAACCTGTGGTGTATCGGGGACCTTATGAATTCAGCGTACCCGGTGAAGCCAAGGATTACTCGATGCAAACCGAACCGCCGGGCGCAAAGGTTCATGGAGATTAAACAATTGTGGATTGCGGATTGCGAAATGCGGATTGCCCGGTGCTAATCACTGGCAGATTTGCTTGATCCGCTTCTAATACGGAGGCAATTACCAATTGCGATTTAATTATAACTGGCGGGCACTAATCAATCCGCAATCCGCATTTCGCAATCCGCAATTAAAGAGATGGAAATGATGGCAGTTTCAGGAATCAATGTTAAGCCGGGAATCGGCGCAGGTGGTGGACAACACATGGGTGGAGATGGCGGCGGGCCGCAAGGCAATGACCCCAATCACCCGGATTGGCCGCCGGGCTTTTCGCGCGATGATGCTATCGAGCCGAAGAAGTATAAAATCGGTATGTGGCTGGGAATTATCAGTGTTGCCATGCTCTTTGTGGCATTAACCAGCGCCTACATCATCCGGCAAATCGATAAAGATAGCGGGGGCTTGGCGAAAGACTGGTTTCCTTTGCAAATCCCTTCGGCGTTGTGGATTACCACAGGGGTGATTTTAATCAGCAGCATCACTTTTGAATTTGCCCGGCGCGCCTTAAAGAAAAATCAATATGAACAATTCAAAAATTGGCTGGTTATCACCACGGCGCTCGGCGCGATCTTTCTTATCGGGCAGGTGATTGCGTGGCGACAGCTTGCGGGGCAGGGAATTTATCTGAGCAGCCATCCCCACAGTTCATTTTTTTATATCCTCTCCGGGTTGCACGCTGTGCATTTAATCGGCGGGGTGATGGCGCTCTCGTATGTGACCCTGGCTGCGCTTAAACTCAGAATAACCGAGCGAAAACGCAATGCCGTTGAAGTGACCTCTCTGTACTGGCATTTCATGGATGGCTTGTGGATTTATTTATTTGTATTGTTGTTTTTCTTCTAAAAACATTTTGGAGGTGAATGGATGTCTGACGCACCGGAAGTCGGAGTCTTAACGGGTGAATGGGATGGCGGCGCGTTACCGTACCGCATCGGGCATAGAAAACTGGGAATGTGGTTGTTCATCATGTCGGATGCCCTGACTTTTGCGGCATTGTTGATTGCCTATAGCTATGCGCGGTTTTCAAGTCAGGATTGGCCCACACCTTTTCCGTTTAATCCGAGCATCATCTTTTCAACCGTGATGACCTTAGTGCTGCTGTCTTCGAGTTTGACTATGGTTTTTGCCGTTGATGCCGGAAAGCGCGGCAAGAAAAGACTGGCGCGTTATTGGATTTGGGCGACGATGTTTTTCGGCTCGATGTTCATCATCCTGCACATGACGGAATGGAACCATTTAATGAGCGAAGGACTCTACTTCAACAGCTTGCCGCAGGAATGGCTGAAGGTTTGGCCAAATGCGTCAATCCTGTTCGGTTCGGCATTTTTCGGCATCACCGGACTGCATATGTTTCACGTCTTCACGGGGGTGATTTATCTGGGATTGATTGCCACGCGCATTCGTAAGATGACTCCCGAAGACATAGAAACCTGCGGTTTGTATTGGCACTTCGTTGATTTGGTTTGGATGTTTGTCTTCCCGTTGATTTACATCATGTCCGTAGATATGGATCACAAACTGACCAACCTGCCGCATTAATATGTGAGGATGAATTTCAAGGGCAAAGGAAAAAGTTATGGAGCACACCCAAGAAAAACAAGAGCGAGAATCGAAAATATTGAATCTGGTATTACTGGGGCTGTCGGGTATTTGTGTGGTGATTGCCGCAGCAACCGGAGCCAATATGCTGAGGTCTGGAACCGATGACCTGTTTTTGATTTTAGTGAGCCTGTTATTAGCTCTGTTATTTGCCGTGCCACCCTATCTCTGGGCGAAGAAAAAAGGTTTGGTCGCGCAACCGTTTCCCGAAGACATTACCCCGGTCGAAGACGCTCACGATGACCATCATGGCGGTTCCAACCGGGAAAATATCTTTATCTGGGGCGGCTTGCTGTTACTGACGGGAATTGAAGTGGTGCTCGGTTATTACAAAGTCGGCGTGATTACCATGTTAATCATTCTCATTGGACTGTCTTTGATTAAAGCGGCAATGATTGTGGCGTATTTCATGCACATGAAATTTGAAACCAAACCATTCATCCTGACGGTGATTCCGGTGATGATTGTGTTGCTCTGTTTATTTGCGATTTTATTCCCGGATGGGAATCGCTTGTTTAATAACCGCCCTGACCCGGCGATTCAAAAGGTTCATGCGGAAGAGTAAAGATAAAAGTAAGGTGAAGTATGCGTAGTCGATTTTGGATTCTGCTTCTGGCGGTCGCCATTGTGCTTTTTATTGCCGAGCCGAACTTTGCGCAATGCGCGATGTGCCGGCAAACTTTAGAAAATGCTGCGGGGGCAAAACAGGCAGCCAGCACCATGAACCTGGCGATTCTGGTTTTATTCATTCCGCCGGTGGCGATGTTTGTCGGGATTTTCGGTTTGATTTATCGCTATCGAAATTTTCAGGGCTACCAAAACCGGGAATTCCTCAGTGACGGAAAATAATTTTAAATATTTTTGAAGGCACGAACATCGTTTCAGAAAATTTCAAAGCGAACGTTCGTGCTTTTTGTCTGTCGAAAAGTGGGTACACTAAAAACCATATGATTCAATTTTTTCCAACCCTTAATGCCTGTTTGAATGCCACCAGCGCGGTATTTTTAATCGCCGGATATTTGATGATTCGTCGCCGCAATATGAACACTCATCGTCTGTGCATGCTTGGCGCAGTGACCGCTTCGATACTGTTTTTAATCTGCTATCTGATTTATCACTACAACGTTGGTTCGGTTCGCTTTCAAGGTCCCGGTTGGGCGCGTATCACCTATCTTTCGATTTTGATTCCGCATACCATTCTTGCGGCAGTCATGGTGCCGTTTGTCATCACCACGCTGGTTCGCGCTTTGCGTAATCAATTTCAGAGACATCGTCGGGTGGCGCGCTGGACCTATCCGATATGGCTGTTTGTATCAGTAACCGGGGTGATTGTTTACCTGATGCTTTACCATCTGTTTCCATCGCGTTGATTTTTTAGCCTCAATCGAATTACCAATGCCAATAGAAAAGCAGGTTGAATTTAAAAAGCTCGCCGATGCATTGCCTTTTCAAACTTTTGCCGAGTTACAACAATCGCTTAAAGATAAAAAAGTCAGCTTTGGCGTAGACCCGCTGGCGGCGGCAGAATGGTCAGCCGTTTACAATTCCAGAGTAAATAAAATTTTTATCTCATCGCTATCCGTGCTGTTAATTCTCGCGGCGCTTGCGGCAATCCTTGTGGCATTGGTAACCAGAGAGTTCCGGTTACTGCTTGCTGTACCGATTCAAATTGTGGTGTTTTATCTTGCCAATGCAAATTCAGCCATCAGATTATGGGTGACGGTTGGCGGGGTTGTGTCGCTGATTTTCTTCTTCAATCTCTTATTAAATGATATGCCGATTGCCGCAACCCTGGTGGCTTACGCGGGACTTACGTTTGCGGCAGTGCGGGCTTCGAGTTCGCTCATGAACGCCTCGTTTCGCAAAGCGTTGGCGTCAAGTGAATCATTATTTATTCAATCTTTCATGGCGGGCGCTTGCACGGTGAGGAATAACCGGACGAAAACGGTTTACCAACATCAACGATGATAAAACAACCAATAAAACTTTCCCTTTTTAATCCGATTTCGACAGGTTGCTTAAACAGCAGGTAAAATCTAGAATCGGAAAACCGAAACGAGAATAAATTCATTCAAAGAGAATTCGTTGTGAATAGCGAGAATAAGCAAAATAATGATTCATCATCGGTTGATCGAGATATTGAATTGCTCGACGCCATACCGGTGACCAATGCCAAACGGCGATACCCCTGGGCGATGATTGTGGTGATTTTTCTGTTTATCTTCATCCCTTTTCTGTCGTGGTATGGTTCATGGTTTGGTCGTCCGCTTTCAGATGAAAAAATTCAGCAATATCTAACCGACAAAGAAAAACCCCGCAATGTGCAACACGCGCTTTCTTACATCGGCAACAAAATTATCGAGGGCGATCAGTCAGTGCAGCGATGGTATCCGTTGATTGTAGCGACCGCAAAAAATGAAGCGCCGCAGGTTCGTAAAATGGCAGCGTGGACGATGGGACAGGACAATCAATCTCAGGAGTTTCATCAATCGCTGCTTGAGTTGTTGCAGGATGCCAACGCCGGGGTTCGCCATAACGCCGCTTTACAACTGGTTCGTTTCAATGACCCATCGGGGCGCAAAGAATTGCTTGCCATGCTTGAATCGCAAACTCTCAGAGCAGAAACCGATGGCGAGATTGAACTCCTGATCTCCGAAGAAGGTCGCGCCATTTCCGAAAACACCCCGCTTGCCAGAATTAAAAAAGCCGATGGGCAAATCGTCGAAGTTCGCTCGACTGACGATGCGCGCATTCAAGCGATACTCGTTGCCGATAAATCAACGGTTAAAATCGGCGATGAGTTGATTACCATCGCGCCGTCTGTCGAACAGGCATTTGAAACCTTGAAGGCGTTATACCTTGTCGGACAAACGGAAGATATTCCCGCAATTCAACGCTACACCGGACAGATGACCGGAATGTCTGATGCGGTGCGACAACAGGCTTTGAACACGCTGGAAGCGATTCGTAAACGAAACGGAAGATAAAGTGAGAAGATGAAAATAAATATTGTTGGTGGTGGTCCCGCAGGATTGTATTTTGCGATTTTGATGAAGCGACAAGACCCTGGGCGCGACATCACCATTTTTGAGCGCGATAAAGCCAGTGACACCTTCGGGTGGGGAATCGTTTTTTCCGACCGCACATTTTCATATCTTGAAGAAAGTGATGAGCCTTCGTTTAAAGAAATTCTCGCCAACTGTGAAATCTGGGACAACGTTGACATTGTTCATCGCGGAGAAAAAATCAGCGTCTATGGCAATCACTTCTCAGGCATTGCGCGAATTACTTTTTTAAATATTTTGCAACGCCGGTGCGCGGAACTCGGCGTTAATCTCAGGTTCAGCACGAATATTACTGATGTCGAAACCATCAAGGATGCCGATTTAATCGTTGGCGCAGACGGCGCGAACAGTTTGGTTCGTCGCACCTATAGCGATGCCTTTCAGCCGTCAATTGCAGTGCGCCATAATAAATATATCTGGCTTGGCACGCATCAACTTTTTCATGGCTTGACGCTGACCTTCCGGGAAAACCAAGCCGGGCTTTTCATTGCCCATTCTTATAAATTCAATAAAACGACCAGCACGTTTATCGTTGAATGCAGTGAAGCCGTATGGCAACAGGCCGGGTTGAATGAAATGAATGAAGCGCAAACCTGCAACTATCTGGAAGCGGTTTTTAAAGACGACTTGCAGGGACACCGTTTGCTAACCAACAACTTCGTCAAATGGCTCAATTTTTTACTGGTGAAAAATCAACACTGGCATCATCGGAATATCGTGCTGCTTGGGGACGCTTTGCATACGGCGCATTTTTCTATCGGGTCGGGCACGAAACTCGCGCTCGAAGATGCCATCGCCCTCGCGCAATCATTCGCGCCTGGCAAAGAGGTGCCGGAAACCCTGGTTGATTTCGAGAATACTCGTAAACCATTTGTTGATGATTTACAGGACGCGGCTTATGCCAGTCTGATTTTATTTGAAAACGCCAAAGACGAACTCAAGCTTGAACCGATACCTTTTGCTTATAAATTCATGACGCGGAGTAAAAAAATCAATCACGAACGCCTGCGTCGGCGCGACCCGAATTTCATCGCAGCTTACGAAAACTGGCTGCGGCAGAACGGTTGAACCGGGTCGCTTCAATTCAATCGCTAATTTCAACCTCGCCTTCAATCTCAACCGGAATGTCGAAAGGAAGTTCGGCAAGTCCGACGGCGCTACGCGCGTGTGCGCCAATCACCAAACCGTAAAGTTCAAGTATCAAATCCGAAAAGCCATTGATGACGTTCGGTTGTCGATTGAAACCGGGTGCAGAATTAACCATGCCGAAAATTCTTACCCAGGCGGTGACGCGGTCGAGGTCGCCAAGCGCGCGTTTAAGGCTGCCAAGTATGGAAAGCGCCGTAAGCCGCGCTGCCCGGTAACCTTGTTCAACGGTTAATTCGCGCCCCACTTTGCCGAGCGGTTCAGCCAGCGAGCCATCAGGATTTTGTGGCCCGTGTCCTGAAATAATTGCCCGCTTGCCGTTGAGTCTGACAAATTCAAATGGCAAAACGATGCCCGGAGGCGGAGTCAGTGGTGGCGGTAAAACCAATCCAAGTTCATTCAGTCGGTCTTCGATTTTAGACATGGTTATTAACCTTTTTCATTTTAAATAAATTTGCCTGCTGAATTGGCAATGCTTGTAAAGCAAACCATAGTTATTTCACGAGGAGTCGCAAACATTTTCGTTGAATTATTCACCCCTGCAAGGCTTTCAATATTCTAATCGACTGGGAGTGCGATTGCGCCAAGCTGCTGAAACATCGTCATAAAATCGAAATTGTTCCAGGCTTCGATAATTTTTCCATCCTTCACGCGAACAATCGTCATGCCGGTAAATTCGACGGGCTTGCCGGTTGGTGAAATGCCTAATCCTTCGCCGGTATGAGTGGCGATTACTTTACAACGAGCGGCGATTTTATCGCCTTCTTCCACGGTATCTTCGACCATCACCCGGATGTCCGGAAAGGCATTGCGAAAGCTTTCATAGAAAGGTTTATAGCCTTGGGGCCCGCAAAGCTCATTGCCTTGTTGGTCTGTGAGTCCATGAGCAATGCCCTCACAATCAAACATTTCGTCAATCGCTTCGGCTCGCCCCTGATTCCAGACCGTTTCAAACCAACGATGCAATAAGGTGTCGTTTTGGGTCATTGGTAACTCTCCTTTTTTCAGGCTAATTTCCCGCGACGTCATGGCGTTAGTTTCAGAATTGAAAAATACTTTACTCCCGGATTTCAAAGGAAACAATTCAGCTTTAGGTTTTAATTTGCTTTTGAAACAAAATGAAATCTAATCCTGAGCGTCGCTGATTGATACGACGTCGCTGCTTTGCGTGCCGGTGGCGAATGCCAGTTTTTTGCCGTCTTTCGACCAGCCAAATGAAAAAATTCGTTCGGGTTTCCAGAAGGTCAGTTGTTTCGGCGGGCTGCCATCAAGAGGTTGAATCCAGATATTTCCCGCAGGGTTTTGCAATGGCGCAAACGCCAACCCTTGCCCGTCAGGTGTCCAGGCGTACCGTGCGCCCATCGTCGGCAAATCGCCAATCACGCGGGGTTCGCCACCGCCAATCGGCATGACCGCCCATTTAATCGGCGCGGTTGAATTGGCACGATAATAAAAGGCAAGCGCTTTCCCGTTGGGCGAAACCGTTGGATAGGTAAGCAAGCTATCGGGCAGATTACCGAATATCCGTTCAGCCTCACCGCCACCGATTCCGACGCGGAAAAGCTGTGCCGATGAAGATTTAAAGACAACCTGCTGACCGTCCGGTGTGATGCTTGGCTGGATGTCTTCAAAGCCGCCGGTTAATTCCAAAGGATTTCTGCCGTCAACATCAATTCTCCAGATATGCGCACGTCCGGCGCGGTTGGATGCGAAAACCACATAACGTCCGTCGGGTGACCCCACCGGTTGAATGATAAAGCCCTGATGCGTGGTTAAGGCGCGCGGTTCACTGCCATCCAAATCGGTTATCCACAAATTCTGTTCACCGGGCGCAAGCCGCGTGAAAACGATTTTATCGTCCGGTGTCCACGACAAACCGTTAATGCCGTCGTAATTGGAAAAGGTAATTTGCCTGACGCTGTTTAGGTCATCCATTGAGGCGATGTTGATGTTGGCTTTCCGTTCGGCTTGCACGGCAATCACCGTTTTGCCATCGCGGGTGACGCTCATATCGCGGTAGTCGTTTAAATCATTGGTGATTTTTCGCGCCGCGCCCGACGGAAAGTCAATGTGCCAGATTTGATAGACGAATCCGGTTCCCTGTTTAGCCGCTGCCGCAATCAAGCCGCTCCCATCCGACAACCATTCGGGGCGTCCGACCTCTTCAAAGCGTTCAGAAGTCAATGGGCGCGACGCGCCACTGTCTGTATCAAATCCCCAAATGGTTTCGTACCTGCCATCCGATGCCGGAATGCCGACCGTGCAGGCGATGGTTTTACCATCCGGCGACCAGGCGGGCGGAGGCACATCCCATTCGGGCGCTAACACGAAAGAATCCGGTTGAATTGAGGTGTCGGCTTGAGGCGAGGCAGCGAGTTTTTTTTCCTGTGTGCCATCCGCGTTGGCAACGATGAGGGCGCGGTCTTGCGCGCTGAATCGCAGGAAAGCGATATGCGCATCATCAGGCGCTAGCGCAGGAGGCGAATCCACGCCTTCGGAAATTTTCAATGGCTCTCCGCCCAAAGCCGCCAGTCGATAAAGCGTTCCCGGACGATTCTTTCCCCGACTGGTGTAATAAAGATAATTTCCATCGTGTGTAAAAGTCAGACCGTAAAACTGCGTCTGTGTCGGTGACGTGAGTTGCAAATCTTTGCCCGTGCCGAGTTGCCGCAGCCACAGGCTTTGCTGATTGGCTTGGTTCACCACAAACGCCAGATATTTTCCGTCCGGCGAAACCGCGACTTTCCAGACGTTCCCTGTGGTTGTCAACTTTGCCAGATTCACCTTTTCAAAAGCAATTTTTGCAGGGCGCATCCAGAAAAAAAACAGAGCCGCGAGCGCGGTTGCGATGATGATTAACCCGACGGTAAGCCATTGCGGTTTTAGGCGCTGACTGAGCGATTCGGTTATTGGTTTTTCGGCGGCGGTTGGTTGTTCGCGTTCTTCCGGTGTGTCGTCAACCTCTTCCTTGTAGCTGACGTTCATTTTGGTTTTTTCACGCACGAGAATCAGTTCATCCGAAAACCCGTCTTCCCATTCTTTGACTTCCGCCGTAAACCGATAGCCGCGTCGCGGAATGGTTTCGATATACTCGCCGCCGAGAGCTTTGCGAAGCGTGTAGATATTTTGCGTGAGATTTGCTTCTTCGACAAAGTTGTTTGCCCAAAGGCGATTCATCAAATCATCCTTCTCCACCACATCGCCCCGGTGTTCAAGCAAAATCAACAACGTCTCAACCGCCTTTGCCTTGAGCGCCACAACCTCTCCGTCGCGCAGCAGACGGCGGTTGACTGAATCAATCCGAAAATCGCCAAACTCATAGAAACGCTTGATTTGTTTACCCATAAAGCGGTTGAGAAACAGTTGATAAAAAATTGAAACGCCGTTGAAGATTTTTATTTCGCGTTTCGCCGATAATCGCCTCCACGCTTGAAAAGCGAGTCATTCTAGCACGAAAAGTTTTCGGCAAAAAAGCATAGGAAAACGGTTATGAAGAAAACCAGAAGAGCAAAAATCACCATTGAAAAAGAGCGTCTTTGGCTCATCAGCCGCAGACCGTCGCCAGGCATCCGCTGTCAGTTATGCCAAGTTGAAGTCAAAATGGTTGACCTGCAAGAAGCCGCCGCGATTGCCAAAGCCAGCCAGCGCGAACTATTCCGCCGCGTCGAAAACGGCTCGCTTCATTTTGCCGAAAATGCCGATGGCACTCTGTTGATTTGCCTCGCATCGCTCAGGCAAAACTTTTTCGGGTGTGAATGACCTCGGACGCAACATCAAACTGATTAGGAGAGTTTATGAATATTAAAAAAATTTGGTTATCAATTTTGCAATCCCTCACCTTGTTGTTGGTCGTTTTCGTTATACACGGTTTCGGACAAAGCGCGGGTGATTATCACAAGGTGGAAATTTTCGGCGGTTATTCACTGGCTGCAACCAAAACCATCACTGAAAGCGTGACCTTTACCAGTCCGGGCGGAAGCCAGACTTTTAGCGACCTGTGCAGTAGCGCAACCGGCGAGATGATTGGCGGAAACCTCCAGAAATTCTTCTGCGACCGGCGCAGCTTCAACGGATTTGATGCTTCGATTACTTTCAATCTGTCGAAATACTTTGGCATCAAAGGCGATTTCACGGGACATTTCAAAGACGACCGATTTGATGATAACTTCACACCGCCGGGCGTAACCCAAACCATCACGACCAGAGAACGGCTTTACAATTTTCTTGTCGGCGTGCAGGTCAAAAACAACAGCAAGGAGGCGCAAATCAAACCGTTCGCTCACGCGCTCATCGGCGCGGCGCGTTACACAGACCGACAGGCGCAGGTGTTAGACCTGTTTCCACAATTCAATTTTGACGGGCAGGATCGTGAGACGAGTTTTGCCATGAAACTCGGCGGCGGAATTGATATTCGCGCCGGAAAGCGGATTGATGTTCGGGTATTCGAGATTGACTACCATCCGATATTTGCAGGTGACCGCAATTGGAAAGTGATTTCGGGACCATTCAACCCAATTTCATCGACGGGAAGACGAAGCGATAATATAACATTCAGTTTCGGTATCGTGATTCACTGATTCGATTTGGCGCATCGGGCAATAATTCAAAATCATCACCATGCGCGAACCTGTTCGGGATGAATGAAATTGAAAGGGCGAAGGATTTGTCCTCGCCCTTTATTTCTGCCTGCAAGCGTTTATCAATGATAAAACCCCGTCTTGCAAACGGGCATTTCCCGAAACCGGATTCGACCTCAAGCATTTTAATGTCAATCGCCATCGGCTAAAAGGCATCATCAATTTCTGCCGGACATTACACCGCCGTCAACATTCCACACCGCTCCGGTTACCCAGGAGGCTTTGTCCGAGAGCAAAAAGACAATGGTTTCGGCTACGTCTTGGGCTGTCCCAATGCGCCCGATGGGGTGAAAAGCATTAAAGCCCTGCAAGGTTTCGTGAACTTTCGACGGTTCAATGAATGCCTCATAAATCGTCGTTTCGACGACGGCGGGGGCAACCGCGTTTACGCGAATGTTGGCGTCGGCAAGTTCCATTGCCAGGTGTTGCGTTAAAGAATGAAGTCCGGCTTTTGCCATTGAATAAGCCGAACTGGGTGTGGCTTTAACCGCTTGATGCGCCCACATTGAGCCGACATTGACGATTGCGCCGCCTTGTTTCTCTGCGGTCATATTTTTTGCGGCTTGCTGAGTGACAAAGAAACTGCTGCGATTAATCTCCAAATAGCTGTCGTAATCGTTTGGCGTGTGTTCGAGAAACGATTTGGGCAGAAAAACGCCAGCCGAATTAACCAGCAAATTGACCCTGGGCAATTCTTCGGCAATGCGCTGTACCAGATTGGCGCTTTCGTCGCGGTTCGCCAAATCGCTTTGCCAGGCGGTGATGTCGCCAAGATGCTGTAACGCGGCAACTGTCGCCGCAAGTTTTTGTTGATGGCGTCCGACAACCGTAACTTTTGCATTGCCTTCGAGCAAGAGTCGCGCGGTTTCGCGTCCGATGCCGCTATTGCCGCCAATGATCAACGCCGTTTTATTTTCAAAATCATTCATAATGTTCTCCTGGTTGTTTTCGATTTAAAACCGGAGAACTATAATCGTTACTGCCTCACACCAACAGTCTGCACTTTTTGGTGAGGTAGGCACTTTGCGGTGTATATTATGGCAAACACAGAAGAAAAAAAGTTATCGACAACGACGATTTACGAAAGCGTCATCGGTTGCAAATGGTCGCGGCAGATTTTATTTTCGATTGCCCAAGGGGTTGATCGTCCCGGCGCGATGACCAGAGCCATCGAAGGGTTGACGACGAAAGTTCAGACTGATTGTCTGCGAAGAATGACCGGTTTCGGCATCATCGAGCGACTCAGTTTTTCCGAAGTTCCGCCGCGAGTCGAATACAAGCTCACGGGAATCGGAAAAAAATTACTTGAAATTCTCAAACAAGTGGAAGAACTGCAATACGAAATCGAAGTACAAAAGAAACCATAAAAGTTTTAGCTTTTCGGCGATAAATCACAAAAGCCAACCAGCGCCTCGCATCGGCGAGACTGCGCGGAGCACTCAAAATACGATAAGAAATTCGCTTCGCGTCCTCCGCTGGATGTCATCTTTAGTCCCAGTTGCGAATATCACATTAGAATTAAAAGGTCGTGTCTGAAGATGCCATTCGGCTCACAAGTCCCTCATATTCTTCCAAGTCAAATCCTGTCTCCTTATATATCTTGCGTTTTCTCCTTATGACAATTTGTTGATATATCCCTGTAGGAGATGCTTCTTGAAGAGTAACAGCAAAGTATGCGTAACTAACCAACAAGACCCCCAAGCCTATGAGGTATGTCCAAGGCTCCATCACATTCCAAGTGAAAATGTAAATTGAAATAGCTAAGCCCAAATATACCAAACCCAAAAAAGAAAGATATATCCATAACCTTCGACGCGCTTGTTTCTCAGCCTTGAGATCCAATATGACTTTTCTCCTTTTATACTCTTCCCTAGTTAAATGCAAAACCTCACCAAGCTGATTAACTTTTTCTTGTAAGGATTCGCGTACTTTCTGTTCTTCTTGCAATCGCTGATCGGTACTCAAAAGTTTTTCTTCTTGTGTTTGTATCATCTCTTGGAGGGATCCAATTGCTGCCTGTTTCTGATCTGCGTCTGTCTTAAAATGTAGAGCTTCTCTCTTATGGTGTTCAGATTCTTCAGATAATTCCTTTAGTCTCTGAGAGGCTTTCTGATATTCCTCAACCAGCGCCTCTCTTACAAGTTCAATATCCTTCTCTGCATCTGCCTCTCTTGATAGTTTTTGACGAAGTGCCTCGTTAATTAAGATAGCGGTCACGGTTTCTTTCGGGATATCACCAACGTTTTCAAATCTTCCCAATGCCTCAAGAATACGAATCGTAACTCGCTCTGCTTGTGGATCAAACTCTTGGAAGAGAAATGGTAGCCGCATACTACTGAGCAATGCTTCTTCAAACTCTGGTGTTCTAGCTATCCAGAATTGAAGCAAGTTTATGAGGGTTGTCGGATGAATACAAATTGGAATGTTCTCTTCCGAACCACGTCGTTTGAACTCGTCGTAACCCATGAAACGGTAATCAACTGTTACAATCCAATAATGAGCATCAAGTGGTGACTCTATCCTAGTAGGGCGTTTGTCTTGTACAAAGTGCCAGAGGATAATATCGTGCTCCAGTTGTTCGTAAGTCTTGGTCTTGCCTTTCAAATTTTTTTGATGATTCAAGGCTACGTTGATGTCATCAATTACACGCTGATCAGTTTTGTAATTATCAAGTCTTTCATTATAAAGATCAGCTCCTCTTGATCTAATGATAGTGATTAAGTCTCTAACATAGGGATTGATGTATAGTTCTGCGCTTGGTGGGGCATTATCCTTTAACGAGTCACGAATGAACTTTTGTGCCATTCCGCTAAGGGGTGTTTCTAAAGCGGCTTCGGCCAGATTCGGTGTCAGTCTCAAATCTTTAATGTTCAACTCCACCGCTGTCAATACGCGTCTTGTTTCGTCTAAAGTCGGTGGCAGCACAAATAGTTTTACTGAAACTTTACCCGTAAGATGCTTAACCGTTTGAGTCAATAGAAGAGCGGCTTCATTAGAAGGATTCTCGTGAAGACCTAGTACTGAGAATAAGAAATTTGTGTCAATGAAGAATGTAAATGAAGGTCTCAGGTTGGCCATTTTTGTCAACGAGCTTAAAGTTTCTTCGCGAAGGTTACTGGCTTCGAGAAAAAACCAAGCATTTAAAGACCGCAGTATATATGAGCGAACATCGGGGTTCTTCGGATTCAAGAATATGTTAAGAGCAGCGCGAAAGGGTTTATGAAACTCAGGAGGATAGTTCTGGAGAAAATCCTCAAATTTGATTGTATGAAGGTTTGTATGTGTTCCCGATATCAAATTGTAAGTGTTGGCCCCAATATCACGAACCAATGGTAGAAGGAATTGTTCATTAAACTTTTGCCAAGCGTCTTGAGGGTCAAGAGAGGAGCAATGCTGCTGAATAGCCGCTGTGAAAATCTTTTTTGCCTCGTACTCAATTCTCTCTGCCTCTGCCAGATCTTTTTCGAATTGAGTAATAAAACTTTCTGATATTTTGAAAAGTTCGCCAGGTAAAGACACTAGAACCCCAGTTGAAAGCAATGTGCTCAACTGACTTCTAGCCCTGGCTCTGTCTATGTCTATTTGAAAGTACGTGTGTATACCACTTAAAATCTCGTCGTAGGTCGGATTGTTGCTAGATAACCAAACAGAGGCAACAATGAGCCGCTGGATAGCCTTATCCCACCAGCCAGCCTTGTTAAGCTCTACATAATGGACCAATGATACCAATTCGCGAGGCAAAGGCGCTTGAGACATAGGAAATCTCCTGAATCATCTTTTAGATATTAATACGTGATCAACTCATATTCTGGGACTAACATGATATAGACGCACCTGCATCTAATTCCGACTTGCTATTAATCAATAACCGCATATCGTTTTCATGTTTCCATTAAATCAATTGAGTTTTGTGAGCAATTCCGCATCGATTTATAGGCTATTGCCTGAGAACCGTCAAGTTTATTTAATCAATACTCAGGACAGCTTTTGAAAAATAGAAATATCAATTGCCACGCGCTGAAGCACGCGACAACTGATAAAAAAAATTGTCCGAACCATTGTTAATCGAAGGTCAACCATTATCTCTAAATTATTGGATGAGGTTCGTAATTTGATGCGAACGCGACACTATGGCTATCGAACCGAACAGACCTGGGTTTATGGAATGACAAGCAATCTTTTTTTGGGCTTGTGAATTCATTAGAGATGTATCACTGCGGTTTAACGGTTATCTTATCTCAGCAAAAAGCCATGTCTTAACGGGTCTTCGGGGTCGATGAAAAATTCAAGGCGTCCGGTGAGGTTCGCTGTGCCTTCGACTTCGGGAATGATAGCCGCATGATTGCCAAACGTCGTTTCTTTAACAACTCGTCCGGTGAAACGGCTGCCGATTATACTTTCGATTTTGATGGATTCACCCGATTTGATTTCACCCCTCGCATGATGAATCGCCAGTCGGGCGCTGACGCCTGTTCCTGTGGGCGAGCGGTCAACTTCGCCTTCGGCAAACACACAGACATTGCTGCTGTGAGCATCCGGTGAATGTGGTTTATCAATGAAAATCGTGCCGTATAAAAAACTCAAATCCGCTTCAAACGGATGAGTGATGGCGCGCGTTGCCATCACTGCGCGTTTAATCTGCATGCCCTTTTCAATCAGGGCGCGAAAATCTTTGGGCGCGCAAGTCAATCCAACCTCTGCGGCTTGAACGAACGCATAAAACGCGCCGCCAAATGCTAAATCATAACGCACGCGACCAAGCTCAGGCACTTCGACCCATTCATCCAACGCCAGCACAAATGACGGGACATTATGAAAATGGACGCTGCGCACCCGCCCGTCTTTCACTCTCGCGTGTGAAGTCACTAACCCTGCGGGCGTATCAATCCGAATAGTCGTTTCGGGTTCACGCATCGCCAGCATGCCGGTTTCAAGCGCAACCGTAGTGATGCCGATGATGCCGTGACCGCACATGGTGGAAAAGCCTTCGTTATGAATGAAGAGAATGCCGAGGTCTGCATGTTCAGATACCGGAGGCGTAATCAGGCATCCGTACATATCGGCGTGACCGCGCGGTTCCCACATCAACGCGGTTCTGAGATGGTCGAAATTTTCTTTGGCATAACGACGGCGTTCGAGAATGGTGTCACCCTTGAGTTCGGGAAAGCCGCCGGTGATGACGCGAAACGGTTCGCCTGCGGTGTGCGCGTCTATTGCGGTGATGCGCTGCCAATGTTCGGGAGGATTCCAGTTCATACGGTCATCGGTAGCCGATAACCGACTACGGATTTAAAGCAACGCCTGTGCGGTTTTCCCATTCGGAAGTGTCCATCATTTGAATGGCGTCCCAGGGGCAGCCTTCAAGGAAAGTGCCATCGGGTCCTTTGCTGGTACAGAGCTTGCAGCCGATGCAGAGGTTGGGGTCAACTTCGATGCGTCCGAGCGGAAAATAATCGGCGTCGGGAACCCAGAACATACAGGCTTCTACCGGGCAATATTCGGCGCATGCAGGCGACCCTGCACAACCCGTGCAATTGTCCATAATCACGGCAATGATTTTAGGCTTCTTTTTTCTGAGGTCAGGTCGACCGTGCGACATAGGCTCACGTTTTACCAACCCTTCGACTACCGCTGTAGCTTCCATTCAGACTCTCCTAAATTTATTGATTGAGACAACTGCCGGTGAAGTGAATCCAATTTGACTTTGAAAATTTATCATAAAAAAAGCGGATGACAAACCAACACATTAACAAATTGGTAAATTGGTTGTGCCTTTGTCTCTATGCTAAGATTGCCGCGCTTTATTAACCCGAAAATGAAATGGTTTTGTTGCATCAAAATTTAGTTTTGCTCAAGGAGAAAATTTCGTGAAAAAAATTTTATTCATTATTTTTATCATCGCCAGTGTTTTGCCACCTTCATATGCTCAAAAGCAAAAAACTGATCAACCGGTTAGTCGTATGGTTATCGGGTCCTGCGTTCAGCAAGGCAAAGCGCAACCCATCTGGGAAAAAATGGTCGAGCAAAAACCGCAACTCAGTTTACTCATCGGCGATAATATTTACGGCGACACCGAAGATATGAATGTTTTAAAACAGAAATACGAAATGCTTGCCGGGGAAAAAGGCTTTCAAAAATTCAAAAAAACCGCGCCGATTTTAGCGACCTGGGATGATCACGATTATGGATTGAATGATGGCGGCGCAAATTACCCTGCGCGAGTCGAATCACAAAAAGTATTCCTGGATTTTTGGGGCGAGCCGAAAGATTCGCCGCGTCGCGGACGTGAAGGCGTTTATGATGCCAAAGTATTTGGCACGGAGGGCAAGCGCGTGCAAATCATTCTCCTGGACACCCGCTATTTTCGTTCTCCCTTGAAACGCTGCACATCGTGCGCGCCCAATCAAGGTCGTTATGAACCCGATAATGACTCGACCAAAACCATGCTCGGTGACGCGCAATGGAAATGGCTCGAAGAACAGTTGCGCGTTCCCGCTGAAGTGCGCATCATCGCCTCGAGCATTCAATTGATAGCCGAAGATCACGGCTGGGAGAAATGGGGCAACCTGCCGCTCGAACGTCAACGATTTTTCAATCTGGTTCGTGACACCAAAGCGAGCGGCGTCATCGTCATCAGCGGCGACCGCCACCTGGCAGAACTCTCGATGATTGATGCAGGTGTCGGCTACCCGATTTATGATTTAACCGCGAGTGGGTTGAATAACGCTTCACCGAACTGGCGAAAATATGAAACCAACCGTCATCGCATCGGCACTATGAACTGGGGAAATAATTTCGGCATGATTGCTATAGATTGGTCGAAACCCGATCCGGTTATCGCTCTGAGAATCCTCGATGAAGATGGCGACATCAACATTCAACGAAAAATCCGCTTGAGCACGCTCCAACCGGGCATGATTAAGTAATGAGGATGAGTGATGAGTGATGAGGAAAAGTGAAAAGTAGAGATATTATTGCAAGAATTCATTATTGATAATGGGCTTCTGTGACACACCGGTCAGGTAACTCTAAATCCTCCGGCTCATCACTCATCACTCATCACTTATCACTTATCACTTAATAACCGTTTCCTGTGTCCCCGGTTTGAATCTGAAAATCGCTGCCGATACCGCCAGTTTTCTTGCCTCAACGAAGTGCATAAAAATCGGTGTCACCAATCCGCCATAAGCATCTATGCCGCTGTAATCGCCGAAAAATACTGCCTGATTGCATTCAAACGGCTCGATATTCACTTTGTGATTGACAAAGGTTTTCCCGCCGTCAACGCTTCGCGCCATCGTCAGTCCGGTCTTGGTTCCGCTTAAATCCCGACGGTCATAAAAAATAATGTTGATGGAACCATCCACAGGGTCAACCGCCATCCAGGTAAAAAATTGCGCTTTGCCGTTTTTCACCGGGTCATCATTAACCCGCAACGGTTTTGTCCAACTCGCGCCACCATCTTTTGATGAGATTAAAAAAACGTCTGTGTCGCCGTTGCGTGTATCCACCCAGTTGACATAAATGGTGCCGCGATGCGGGCTGTTGCTGGTGTCAACTTTGGTAACCGGCATGCCGTTAGCCCGGCTGATGCCTTCCATTTCAATATCCCAACCGCCGGGCATATCGCTGATGATTTTATCTTTTCCGAAATTCAATCCGCCGTCCATCGATTTATCGAAATACAAACCTTGCGCTCCCGCCCAGACGACATAGACTTCGCCATTGATGCCGACAGCCGGAACCGCGCCTTCCAGGGTGTTGTCGCCATCGGCGCAATCGCCCGTGGTATCGGAAATTTTGAAAGGCATGGCAAAAGTTCTACCGCCATCCGATGAACCTGTGAAAAAGATATGTGATTTACAATCCGGGTCTTTCCCCTGGTATTCATCAAATCGCGTCCACGCCAGATAAATATTATTTTTGAATTTAGAGGTCGCAGACCGGTCGGTTGAAATCGCCGGTTTGTCTTCAAACGGGGTGACGCTGTTGATGTGGTCAATTGCCGGAACCGGTTCATCCCAATTCAGTCCGCCATCACGGCTGCTGTTGACAATGATGCCGGTCACGGCGCGTTTAGGCTTCACCACGCGAATCCCCGTGAAGGCGATGAAAGCGTGATGCGCCGCGCCTTGGCTATCAAAGGTGATGACATCATCGCCCTGAGTGATGCCTTTGACATTTTTGGTCTCAATGGTTTTCCAGGTCTTGCCGCCATCCTTGGTCACGTAGGCAAAATTGCTGGTGCCGCCCGGTCTGCCATACTGGAATGAAACACCGATGAGGTTGTCAGGGTTGGTTGGATTGATGGCGATAGAGACTTCGGCAGGTTGAATGGCTTTGTCATCGCTTATGCGAACAACGGTGTTCGATTGCGCGATGGCATTGCCGGCAATGAGACACAAACTCAACAGACCGCTACAAAAAAATTTCATCAACAGTTGCTCCTTATCAGTTAGGAAAATGCGAGAATGAAATTCTCAAAAGACTGCATATCATCATTCGTTGACTGGGCAAATACACAATTTTGACAGGCAGACATTTTATTGCATCTCCCCTGTTGTGATAAAGTTTCGCCTCAGAATTCTTATCAACTTTTCATTTTTTATTTAGAGGAGAGATCACCTTGAATAAAGTCAAACGCGCATTGATTAGTGTTTCCGATAAGAGCGGCATCGTCGAATTTGCAGGTCGATTAAAAAATCATTCGGTTGAAATTATCTCAACAGGCGGAACCGCCAACCTGCTCAGACAATCGGGTATTGCTGTGCGGGATATTGCGGATTTAACCGGATTTCCTGAAATATTAGGCGGGCGGGTGAAAACCCTTCATCCCAAAGTTCACGGCGGTATTCTTTCGATTCGTGAAGATGCGGAACATCAAAAGCAGGTCAGCGAAAACGCCATTGAATATATCGATATGGTGGTGGTCAACCTGTATCCGTTTCGCGAAACGGTTGCGAAAGCCGGTGTCACCGCCGAAGAAGCCATCGAAAATATAGACATCGGCGGACCGTCGATGATTCGTTCGGCGGCGAAAAATTTTCACGATGTTGCGGTCGTCACTTCATCCGAAGATTACAATGCGATTGCCGACGAATTGGATAAACAGGATGGCAGCCTGAGTTTGCAAACCCGTTTCGGTTTAGCCAAAAAAGCCTTTGCCACGACTGCAAAATATGACACCGCAATCGCCAGCTTTTTAAATGACTCGATGTTCTTGAATGACGCCAACGAGACTTTGACCATCGAAAAACCTATTGATGAATTGCCCGCGACGTTTACGTTTTTCGGTAACAAAGAGATGAACCTGCGTTATGGTGAAAACCCCCATCAACGCGCCGCGCTTTATGTCACCGATTCTGAAGAGCAGGGAATTGCCCGCGCCGATAAATTGCAAGGCAAGGAACTTTCATTCAATAACCTGATTGATTTGGAAGCCGCGTGGTCATTGGTCTCGGATTTTTCCGATACCGCCTGTTGCATTATTAAACACACTAACCCTTGCGGCGCGGCTCTCGGCGCTGATGTTCAGGAAGCATTTGAAAAAGCCAAAGCCACCGACCCGGTCTCGGCTTTCGGCGGAATTATCGGATTTAACCGCACAGTTACCGAAGCCGCCGCGCGCGCCATTGCCGGAACTTTTTTTGAAGCGATAGTCGCGCCGGATTATGAAGATTCGGCGCTTGATATATTCAAAGCCAAAAAAAATCTCCGCCTCATCAAAACCCGCACTTCAAAAAACTCGCAATACGATATCCGCTCGATTAGCGGCGGGCTATTGGTTCAGGATAAAGATCGCGGCGTGATTGATGAAGGTAAATTAAGAGTCGTTTCATCTAGACAACCTGATGAAGCTGAAATGCGCGCCTTGCGATTCGCCTGGGTGCTTTGTAAACACGTAAAATCCAACGCCATCGTGTATGCGAACGAAGGACAACTCGTCGGCGTCGGCGCGGGGCAGATGAGCCGCGTGGATTCTGTAAAATTCGGCGCAATGAAAGCCCAGTTGCCTTTAACCGGAACCGTGCTGGCTTCGGATGCTTTCTTCCCCTTTCGCGACGGGGTTGATGAAGCCGCTAAAGCCGGAATCACAGCGATTATTCAACCTGGTGGTTCTGTGCGTGATGAAGAGGTTATTCAGGCAGCCAACGAACATAATCTGGCGATGGTCTTAACCGGTATGCGGCACTTCAAACATTGAAGGTTTTGTTATAAACTTCGCCAAACGGATTAAACACAATTAACCATTAAGAGAGGTTTAAACGAATTGTATGTAACCTCATTAAAAATCGAAAACCTGCGTTGTTTCAAAGATACCGCGTTGCAGTTTCAGTATCCCGGCAATCTGAAAGCGGCTGCACCGGATTTACAAAACATCAATCTGTTGCTGGGAATGAACGGCGCAGGAAAAACCACCACATTGAAAGCGATAGCCCTGGCGACGCTTGCGCCGGTGATTACGCAATCGGGATATGTGCCCTATCGTCTGGTCAGGCGAACCGGCAGCAAAGCTACACAAATTCAGGAAGCCAGAGTTACCGCAGAAGTTTTATTACACTCACAGGATGTGAACGCTGATGGAACTGCCAAACGCGGTGTGACGCGGGTTGAGCACATGACTACGCGAATCCTGCGCATCGGAGAAACCGAGCGGCTTGAATCGGAAAGCGCCATGTCTGCCGGTCAGCAAAAAGGCGCGGTCTGGCACAATATGTTTTATGAGAATAACCCGGCGTTTCTGGTGGTTGGTTATGGCGCAACCCGTCGCGTAGAAGACACCGGAAGATTCGATGCGAGCGCGCGCGCCAAATCGAGATTACTTCGCTATCAAAGAGTCGCGGGGCTTTTTGAGAGCGATGTGCCGCTGACGCCGCTTCCGGTCTGGTTGCCGGAATTTAAAACCAAAAATCCCGGACGCTATAAACAGGTAGTCAATTTGATTAATCGGCTGTTGCCCGATGAGGCGAAATTTTCCGGTGTATTTGAAAATGGCGAATACCATTTTGAATTTGAACGCATAAAAATTCCGTTCGGCGCGCTGTCTGACGGTTATCGCGCCTATATCGGTTGGATTGCCGATTTGCTATATCACATCTGTATGGGAGCGCCGAGCGGCGCAAAACTGGTTGATAATTATGGCGTCGTGCTGGTTGATGAAATTGATTTGCACCTGCACCCGGAATGGCAGCGGTCGGTAATTTCCAGGGTTTCAAAAGCGCTTCCCAATCTGCAATTCGTCTTTTCCACTCATAGCCCGATTGTTGCCGGTTCCCTGCATAAAGAAAATATTTTCGTTATGGAAACCGATACGACCGGCGCGTCGCAGGTTCATAAATATGACGAGCGGATTTATGGACTGGATGCCGAGCAGGTGCTTTTAAGTTCCTATTTCAATCTGACCACCACGCGCGCTCCCGGTTTTGTTGATGAATTGCAGAGCCTGTCGAAACAGGCGACGGAAAAAGACCCCAGAGCCGCACTGGAAATCATGCGAAAGCTCGCCGGGCAAAACGAAGTGGTTCGCGCCGATAATTCGCAAGCGCATGGGCTTGTCGAAAAGGTAAATCGGAAAAGGTCAGTTGATAACCGCAGAAGCCGCAAAAAAATTTCGGCAAAGGTAAAGGGAACAACTAAGAAAAAGTTATAAGTTTTTCAAAGAAAAAATAGGCATTCACCAGACTGTTAATAAACCAACTTGGGATTTCACCTGACAAAGAAATGATTCGCTATAAAGTTACCAAAGCCAAACTCGAACAATTGGTTGAAGCGGAAGCCGCCGGGTGGTTGAATGCTGCAAAAACCAAAGTCGAAAAATTTCGCCAATTGCAAAAATACGAGGAAGCGCAAGGGACCTGGAGCGAAATCAAAAATGTTTATATGGTTTTGCAACGCGGAAAATGCGCCTATTGTGAACGCAAACTTGAAGGCGGCGAGTTGGGAAAAATCGAGCATGATGTTGAACATTTTCGCCCAAAGAGCAAAGTGAGAGCCTGGCCCACGGCGAAAATCAAACAGGATTTGCAACTCAATTATTCATTCACCACCGGCAACAAAGCTGATGTCGGTTATTATTTGCTGTCTTACAATATCCGAAATTATGCGACGACCTGTAAGGTTTGCAATTCGACCTGTAAATCGGATTACTTTCCGATTTTCGGGACGGCAAGGTTTGTTGACAGCGATAATTTCATACAACTGAAAACCGAAAAGCCTTGCCTGCTCTATCCGATTGGCAGCCTTGATACCGACCCCGAAAAAATCATCACCTTTCAAGGGATTCTGCCGATTCCAAAAGGCAATCCCGGTTCTGAAAATTATCTGCGCGCTCAAGTCACTATCGACTTTTTCCGTTTAGCGGTTACCCGCGAAGATTTACTGAGAGAGCGGGCGTTGATTATTAAATCGCTCTATATCGCCTTTCTCAACAAAGACAACCCGAATCCGTTGTTTCGGGATGACGCGCAATTAACCATTGATCTGGCGCTATCGGAAACTTCGCCACATACGAATTGCGCCCGTTCCTTTTATGCAGTTTGTGAAAAAGATATTCAGCTTGCCCAGCAGTATTACCAGGCAGCAGTCACCTACCTGAAAAGCAAAGGGTTCTAAAAAGCTTCATGAAAAAAATCAATCGCCTGTTAATCTTCGTTCTCACCGGTTTTTTATTTTCAACATCTCTCAATGCCCAAAACGGTTCACCCACCTTTGCCGATTTGATATTGCGCAACGGTGCAATTTATACGGTTGATGGCGCGCGAACCTGGGCAGAAGCGGTTGCTATAAAAGACGGTCGATTCATTTATGTCGGCTCCACAAATGGCGCAAAAAAATTTCAAGGCAGGCAAACTCGCGTCCTTGATTTACAGGGCAAGTTTGTATTGCCGGGATTTCACGATTCTCACGTTCATCCCATCAGCGGAGGCGTCGAACTCGGCGAATGCAATCTCAACGAAGCGACAACTGAAGATCAGGTTTTAGAAACCATTCGTAAATTCGTTGACGCCCACCCGCAGGCGAAATGGATTCGCGGCGGCGGCTGGCAATTATTTATTTTTAAAGACGCCAATCCACACAAATCACTGCTCGATAAAATTGCCAACGATAGACCGATTTATTTAACTGCTGCCGATGGGCATTCAGCGTGGGTGAATTCAAAAGCCTTGGAAATTGCCGGGATCACCAAAGAGACACCGAATCCAACCAATGGCAGAATCGAACGCGACCCTGAGACCGGCGAACCCACAGGCACTTTGCGTGAAGATGCTTCCGGGTTGGTCGGCAAATTTTTACCCCAATATTCCAGAGCGGATCGGCTTGAAGGATTACGGCGGGCATTGAAAATGGCTGCCGGTTTCGGCATCACTTCTTTGCAGGACGCCAGCGTTGATGAAGATGAACTGGAAATCTATCAGGAATTGGATCGACGCGGCGAACTCACGGCTCGCGTAGTTGCAGCTTTGTACGCAGACCCGGATGATGGTTTGCAGCAGATTGCCAGATTCAAATCATTGCGCCGGCAATACCAGGGAAAAAATTTACGCGCCACTGCGGTGAAAATTTTTGCGGATGGGGTCATCGAACCGCATACGGCGGCGCTACTGGAACCCTACCTTGGGATGAATGGCGAACGCGGGAAACCGAATTGGCAACCCGATGCCTTAAATAAAATGGTTGCGGCTTTAGACCGCGAAGGTTTTCAAATACACGTACACGCCATCGGTGACCGGGCTGTACGAATGGCGCTGGATGCTTACGAATATGCCCGGAAAATCAATGGTTCACGCGATTCTCGCCATCACATCGCTCACCTTGAATTGATTCACCCGCAGGATATTCCCAGATTTCGCGAACTGAATGTGATAGCCAACTTTCAACCCTTGTGGGCTTATGCAGACCCCTACATCACACAACTCACCGAACCGTTTTTAGGCGCGGAACGTTCACGCTGGTTGTACCCGATTGGTAGTGCGATGCGCTCGGGAGCGGTTGTCGCGATGGGCAGTGATTGGTCAGTGACCTCTATGAACCCTTTGGATGCCATGCAGGTTGCGGTTACTCGCCGAGGACTGACGGCTGGTGAAGGTGATGCCTGGCACGCGGAAGAACTCATTGATTTACCGGCGACCCTTGCCGGTTACACCATCAATGGCGCGTATGTGAATTTTGAAGAGAAAGAGACGGGTTCAATTGCCGTTGGAAAAAATGCCGATTTAATCGTGCTTGATAAAAATCTGTTTGCCATTCCCAAAACTGAAATTCATCAAGTGAAAGTTATACGGACGTTTCTAGGCGGTAAAGAAATTTACCGGCAAGAAAGTCTGAATAGAAAATCGAATAAAAAAATGGAGATTAAACCGATGCGTTAGATTTTTTCTTTTTGGTTTTCGAGAGAACCGATTGATTTAACCAGTCTAAATAGGACTTCGAGCCTTTCTTAATCTCCAGCGCAATGATTTCAGGGGTGGTGTACGGGTGCATTTCCTTTACGCGCTTTTCCAATCGTTTATAGGCTTTTTTGGTGGTTTTAATGAAGAGGAGTAATTCATCGTCTTTATTGACTTTTTCTTCCCACCAGTAAATCGATTGAATACCTTGAATCACATTTACGCAGGCTGCCAGATGTTCGCGAACCAGAGATTCGGAAATTGCATAAGCGGTTTCCAGATTGGGAACGGTTGAGATAACTACCAGTGATTTTTTCATAATTGAGCCAACTCTTCTCGGCTATTTTGGCTTTCGTTCAAAACAAAAGCGCGGGTTGAATTATCAACACCGCGCTTTCATCAATCAATAAAATTTTATTTATCGATTGTTTGGATCTTTTGCGCCATCCGTGGTGCTGGTTTTATCAGCCGGTTTTTCGTTTCCGGGTGTAGCGATTTCGATGCGAATATCCAAATCCTCCTGCAAATCAACGGTTGAGGTAACGAACTGGCGAACCCATTCGGTAAATAGAAAATTCTCTTCGATAAAAGCGAAGTGACCGCTGTGTTTGAAAACTGCCAGACGCGAATTGGGAATTCCCTGAGCCAATTCATCCGCGTGACGAATAGGCGTAACCAGATCATATTTACCCGCGATGACTAAAGTCGGAACCTTAATTTCTCCAAGTCTTGAGCGAACGTCAAATTTTCCTTCGGGAGTAACGAATGAAAGCTTACGGGCGAGCGCATCAAAATAGGCGGCGTAAAGATTGCTTTCGGCTAAATATTCTTCGAGCGGTTTTCTGAAGTAATGCGGGAAAAATACCCGATAGCGGTTTCGCACAGTGTCACAGGAAACCGTGGTTCGACCAGGCAAATCATTGCGATTGAGGGTCGCCATTTCTTCGGTGTTTAATGATTGGGTCAAGCGTTTTTCAACCTCACGTTGGTCTTCGACAAAGGCAGAGGTGTTGACCAGTATCAAGCGTTTGACATTTTCAGGATAGCGCAAGGCGTAATTGAGTGCGATAGCCCCCCCGAAACTATGAGCGATGAGTGTGACCCGGCGATAACCCAGAGTTTTCCTCAGTTCATTGACATCATCCGCGAGTTCGGAAACCGAGACGAATTGATTGGTTTTAGTGCTTAACACATCGGCGCGGCGGTCATAATAAACCAGCGTCATATATTGTCCGAGAGGCGCAAGCGCGGGTTGAAAATATTCACGCGGAAGCCCGGGCCCGCCAGCGACGACGATGGCTAATTCCTTGCCTTTACCTTCAACGTTATAAGCCAGATTCAAGCCCCCGGAAGCAAACCGGTAGGTGTGAAGGTTGGGACTCCAGACATGGTGATAGGTAACGAATGGTTCAGGTGGTCCCGGCGGTAAGGTTCTATTGGAACTCATCAAACGAATGCATTCATATTCGGTTTGAACCGAGGTAGTTCTTACCGGCATATCTTGCCCGGTTGCAATCAAGGCAAAAATAAATACAGAAATGGTCAAGGTAATCAGGCGTGAAGTTATTTTCATAAACCAACCCTCTCAAAAACATTCAATTCATCGAGACCAGCCCGATGAAAAATTGTGATTTAAAATCGTAGTGAGAATGATGTTTCGATTAGCTGATTAGGGGCAGGCTGAATTCTCACAATGCAAACATCGATTGTGAATTCTCAGGATAACTCAATCGGATATTAGGATAGCGCGTGGTCTGGCGCAATAGTTTTATCCATCAATGGTTTGTTCAGTCGGATAAAAAATCCAGTAAATCGTGACAATTTAAAAAAACTTGAAAAGAAGATATTTCGATAAATAAAAAAGGCTGATGGATAATTCCATCAGCCTCGAAATGTTCATTTTGAAAATTTTTAGAACTGTAATCTGGCGGCGATTTGAAAAGCGCGTGGTCCGCCCGTTCCAAAAATCGGGCTGACGCGGTTGGTCGGTTGTCCGAAAATATTGTTGGGATTCGGGCGACCCGGCACAGTCGCTGTGGGGCGAATATAGGCAGCACTGGCGAGCGACCCGCTGAATCCGGTTAAATTTGCGATATTGAAGATGTTGAAACCTTCAGCAATTACATTCAATCGCAGTTTTTCGGTGAGTGCAATCACTCTCGTCAATCGTAAATCGTGAGTGATAAAGGTGTCGCCTGAATCAAATTTTTCCGGTAACACGATATAAGGAAAAGGCGTTCCCACTGCATCGCGTTGGGCGCGGGTAATCTGTGAGAGCAAGGCGGTCTGAGGTGCCGGGTATCTGGCGTTATATTCATTCACCAATCGACGAATATCATCAGCGTCAAACCCTCGACCAAACCCATTGATGGTGGTTCCCGGCAGCATAAAGACAAAGGTTCCATCACCCTCCGGGTCTAGGGTGCCAAGTTGAACTGAAGTGAAATCTTTGCTGCGCATTTGAATGATGGATGAAAGTTGCCAGCCATTCAAAGCGCCCTGCAAGAAGCGATTGTCGCCTTTAAAATCGGGCAAATCCCAGATGCCGCTGAAGGTGAATTGATGTTTGGGAACCGCCCCACTGAGTCCGAAATTCTTCGATTCATCATCGAAGCTGTTGGGATTGACGATTCCCAGGGGAACATAAGTTGTGTAACGAGCGAGCGCGTAAGCGCCGGTTAATTGGAAACCACTGCTGAATCGCTTATCGACTTTAACGTTCAACGCGCTATAGCGGGACAAAATGCCCGGTTTGCCGTAATAAATGACCCCCGTTGAACATTGAGCTTTGGGGTCAGATGCCTGCGTTCCTGTACAGGCAGGAATCACCGGGTTACGCACCGGAATCGCTGTGCCACTCGGCAGCAGGTTGTAGGTGCTGAAGCGGTTCCAGCGATTCACATCCACCATATAGCCTTCGTAGGCGCCGAATTTCACACCTCGACGCATGACGAAATCGGCTGACACCGAAAGGTTGCGCATGATTTCACGCTGAACACCCGCGTTCAGGTGAATGGTATAAGGCGTGTGAAAATTCTCATCAAAGAATCCTTCAGTTAAAAAGGTTGGCGCCTGTTTACGAACCTCGATGTTGCGAATGGAAATATCCTCTCCGGTATAGGCTCTTGAATTTACTACACTGAGGATGGTTGGAATGTAGTTGATTAATTCTTGCGCCGAGAAAGCGACCGGCGAGGTGGTGCTGAATGTCAAAAATGCCGGTTGACCGGGTTGTCCGAATTTCGGATTGGGAACCGCCGCCGAACTGGCGCTGGTTAAGCCGCTACCGGCAGGACCACTTAAAATCTGGTCTTGCAATTTGAGGTAACTGCGGTTGGCAGACATATGGTGAAGGGAAAGGCTTGTGCGAATGACGGTTTTATCATTAACCGACCAGGCAAACCCCAATGCCGGATCAAAATTATTTAAATCCTGGGGAATCTTGCCAAGGCTGATTCCCAGCGGTTTCAGGTATTGTGGTTTATCGAGTTCGTGATAGACCACATTATCTTCCCAAGACCAGGCAAGTCCGTAATTCAAAGTAAAGTTTTGGCGGATTTGCCAGGCGTCCTGAGCATAAAACCTGAGGTGATTATTGGTGTTCAATTTGTCGTAAAGATAGGCAACCGGTTGGCTAGGGTCGCCGATACCGATGGTCAGCGATCCCGTCACCGGAAGTTGCAGCAGTTCTGCAAACGTAGGTCTTGGGCCCGTATAACCAAGCTTCAAACTTGCCGGTAAGGTGGCGTATAAAGCCGGGTTGGTTGTTGAAATGGTAGTTGGGTTAAAGGTCGCGAGTGTCCCTGCGAAATTTCGGTTCCAACTTCCGTGACTGTAGACGTGTTCATAGTTGCCACCGAAACGCAAACGGTGTGCGCCTTTTGTCCAACTGAGATTTTCCGTGTATTGATAGGTGCGCGGGTGTCTGTCTTGCGGAACGTTGGCATTGTTGCCAATCGACAATCCACCAAAGAAGGAAATTAAAGTGCTGCCAACACCAAAACAAAAACCCGGATCACCGGCAAGCTGTTCGCAGTCTGATTGTGATGGCGGGAATAGACGGTTTCTGAAATAGGAATAAGAGAATCGAAAATCATTGACGAGTTTCGAGGTCAGCACACTGGTTAAGCTGAGTTGGGTCTGATACGAAAAATTGCTCGATGCAATCCAGTTTGATGCCAGACCGGTTCCTGAAATGCTGTCGTTTTTATCGATATTTCCTCGCAAAAATGCTGTGTGTTTATCGCTGATGCGATAATCGACGCGCCCGCCTACCAGATGTTGGTCAAAAGGAACTTTGGCGGTGTGATTGAAACCAAAAAGCAGCGGGTCTGTGAAAGCGACGGTTTGCGCGCCGACCTGGTCGCTGCGTTCATAATTGGCGAAAAAGAATAAGCGGTCTTTTTTTACGGGTCCGCCAAATGTCCCGCCGTATTGGCGTCGAACGAAGAACGGGTCTTCAATGCGTTTTCGAGATTCCGTATTGTTGCAAAGCGGGCTGCGGGCAATCGGGTCGCAAGGTCGTCTAAGCCCGGAAAAGGCTGCGAGATTATGGTCGCGATAAAAATAGAAGACACTGCCGTGAAAATTATTTCCGCCGCTTCGTGAAATGACATTTACTGCCCCTGATGAAACCGTACCGGCTGAAAGGTCGAAACCGATGGTGCTGATTTGAAATTCCTGCACGGTTTCCGATGAGAAATTCTGCGAAGTGCCGCCAGTGATTCGGTCATTGACCCGCGCCCCATCGACCGAAATCGTCGTCATATAAGACGGTGCGCCGCCAACGCCGACTTGAAAAAAATCATTTTGATTTAAAACCCCTGAGGTTGCCTGATAGGTTACGGTTACGCCGGGTTCCAACCCCGCAACCGATAGGAAACTGCGCCCGTTTAAAGGCAATTCTTCAACCTGTTTGCGGTTGACCACCCCGCCAATACTGGAATCGGTTTTGTTGATAATCGGTGTTGAAGTTCCGGTTACTTCGATGACATCGGTAACTGCGCCGACACTCATTGAAAAGTTTTGCGTGGTGGTGGTTCCGACTTCAACGGTGAGCGAAATGATTTGCGTGGTGAATCCTTCGGCTTCGGCTTTCACTTCATATTGACCGGGTTGCAGATTATCAAAGGTGAAGGCACCATCTTCACCGGCTTTGACTCTTCTGGTGGCGTTGGTTGCTTTATTTTTAGCGATGATGTTGGCGTTGGTGATAATCGCTTCGCTTTGGTCTTTCACTGAGCCATTAATTGAACCAGTCGCATTCTGAGCGAGAGCCAGGAAATTTGTTTGTGTGGAAAGTGTCAGAATGGTAAGCAGACGGATGAAAAAGCTTAGCTTAGACTGCATACAATATCCTCCTGTGTCCGCATCGCTTTTATGGATGCGGCGGGTTTTGAGCAGCAGGCTTTTGCCTCCTCGCATGTTTTCAATCAAGGTAAGAAAAGAGCACTTACCTTAGGAACAACCTTGTAGCGTAAACCGGAACGGCGAGCGGATATCCGGTTTTAGGATTTTCAAAATCCTCAGAGTTTTAATTGAGCGATTGGCTTTGTCATAGACGATTCCCGACCCCTAGGTTTTAGGGGGAGCGAAACGCTGATGACATAAAGATACGGAGTTTTCTACAGTAGAGAGTGATGAAACACCTAGATTCCGAATCTTCTTTCAGAAGTTGTTTGAGTCCGAGGGTGATTGGAGAATCGAGAGCCTTACCTGATTTTCCAATTTATGAACTGAAATAAAAAACAACAACCATATGAATCCAGGCGTATCGACCGGAATACAACATAAACAATGAATGTTTTTATCAAGCCGGCTTCCATCCAGTATGAAATCGACTGATGACGCCAAAAGTATTAGTCGTTCTCAACCCTGTAAGGTTGAGGTGGTATTGAACGTTGGCGAGAGCATCATGACTTTTGGCGAACAACTTCTGTGGGATTGCATATAATGATACTCCCGCCAAACTGACTGAAGCCGGTAACGAATGGAACCGGGTGACGGAATGTGGTTCAATGAACGAACACTAAATCGTAACCGTCTAACCAGCCTGCCATCCGTTTTGCTTCAAATTCGAGGCGCAAACTTGATTTGTGCAATTCATCTATATTTTGGTTTGCGCCACAATTAATCCAGTATTCGGTTATCTGATAATCTATTCTTGAGAAAATTGCTTAATCAATAATTTATTTTTTCAAATATTGATCGAACCATTCGATTGCCAATTTAATCGCCAATTCTCTGGATTCTCTGTAGATTCCATAGTGCGTGATATTGGGAACCGAAACATATTTTTTCTTGGTTCCGGGCATTCGCTCATAAGCCAGTTTTGCGTGGTCTTTGTTATCGAAAAGCTCCTCTTTATCGGCGACAATGAAAAGTGCTGCGCAATCTTTGACCTTTGAAGCTTCCTCGATTGGCGCGTAATGCATCAATTTGTCGCGAATGGGCGCACCGATTAAATTGCCAATCACTTTGGCGCGTGGTTCAGGGTAGCCGAGTTCAGCGCGCGCTCGCCGAGTGGCTTCGGTTTGAGTAATTTTGAGTTGTTCGGCATCGGCTACCACCAAGCGAGAATCAAATGCGCCGACCTGACTGACAATGGCTTTGACGCGCGGGTCGCGCGCCGCAACATAAAAGACATGCCCACCGGAATAGCTGGAACCACGCAGCCCAATGCGGTTTTTATCTACGGTGGGTTCGCCCATTGCCCAATTGATGACATTGAACCAATCGGTTGTCTGTTCGATGGGGTCAACATATTCGCGGAGTTCTTCGACCAGTGCGGTAAATTTTCGACCCTCTTTTTTATCGGGAGGGGAAACCAGAATCAGTCGCCCATCGCTTTGTCCCCAGCCGCGATAATCGAAGGTAATAACCAGATACCCGGCATTAGCAAGTTGAACGGCATCCCAACGAAAGTTAGCCGCTGTCCCGCCCCAACCGTGAGCCATAATAATGGTTGGCAAGGATTTGCCTGCCATTGATTTTAAGGAGAATAGTTCAGCCTGTAGGCGCACCCCTTCGCTGATAATATTGGCAGTGCGAAAATCAAGATTTTCAGGCGCTTTAAACGTTGAAGCCGCAGATTGACGAACGGCTGCCGGGTCGGGCGGACGAGTTTGATTCTGTTGCGCCGAAATGGTGATGCCGGTTAAGACCAACATTATGGTTAGGAATCCGGTTATTTTCAGGTTGTGTTGCCGCATTAATTTTCCTCAGAAATACAAACGAAAAATGCTACCGTTAAGGTTGATTTTGAAACTTCTCAATGAAATCAAGTTGAGGTTTTAATAAATGATTACCAGACCGAACCGGATTTCCAAATTCGAGATAAGGCTCCTCTTTTTGATTATACGCCGTCCATTGCGGCAATCCTTTTCCATTCGGGTTACCGGTTTTCGCAAAATTCACCCAATAATTCATCATGAGTTGGGCAAGTTGAAAATCTGCTTCCTGTAAAAGCAGATTTTGTCGATTGAGATTGTTAAAGACATAGGCAATCTCTGCTGCGTGATAAGCACCAAGATATTTACTATTCGGATTCGGGGGCACGTGACTGAAATAGTAGAGATAGGCTTTTGATTTTCCGGTTCCGGTCATCTTTGCCCAGGTACGCATCGGTAATGTGAAAGCTACATCGCGCATACTTCCCAGAATAGCTCCGGCGATGTCCGCTTCGTTTTGAACCGGATAAATCGCATCGAATTCTTTTATCATCGCCCCATATTGCGACTTTACACGTTTGCGATAATCAGCCATTGTTTTTGGGAGAATTGCCGGTGTCGTAAGCGAGGTCATTTCGTTGGCATTCGACCCGATGATAACCGGCACCGCATTTTGTTTACCTTTCGCGAAAATATTGCGAATCTCATCCGGTAAGACCCAGCCATCGACATTCGGCGAAGTGCGAAATTTCCTTCCTTCAATATCGTTATTAAAAACCTCGATAATTTTTTCTACGGGAACCGTTCGCATCGCTTGCAATGATTCTGCGCCTATCGCTTTGCCAAATGCCGCACCAATTTTTTCGGCTGAAATGAAGCCTTTTTTGTCTTCCTTCAAGGAGGTCATCGGTCCAAACGACCCGCCACTTTGACCAATGGCGCGATGAAAAAGCCCTTTCGCTAACGGGGAAGCGACCAGCGCATTCACACTCCATGAGCCTGCCGATTCGCCGAAAATGGTGACGCGATTCGGGTCGCCACCAAAGGCGCGGATATTTTTTTGCACCCATTTTAAGGCGGTGATTTGATCGAGAATGCCATAATTGCCGGAGGATTGGTTCGGCGATTCAGCGGTTAATTCAGGATGGGCTAAGTATCCAAGCGGTCCTAACCGGTAGTTGATAGTAACTAGTACGACGCCTTTTTTGGCAAAGCTCGTGCCATCATAAGTTTTGGTTGCGCCCGACCCGCGCGTCAACGCTCCTCCGTGAATCCAAACCATTACCGGTTGCGCTTCCCCCGGTTTGGCAGATGACCAGATATTTAAATAGAGACAATCCTCACTCTGTCTCCTGGGTTGTGCATAGTACAAGGATGTTTGTGCATACGGGGCTTGCGGACAATCCGGACCATATTCAGTACATTCACGTACCCCGTTCCAGGGTAAAGCCGGTTGCGGCGGTTTCCATCGAAGATTGCCAATCGGAGGCGCTGCATAGGGAATTCCTTTAAAAATGCGCACGCCTTCAAGGGTTGAACCGGAAATTAGCCCATCTTCAACCTTTATGATTCCGTTGAAATTATCTGTAGAGGAAGGAGAAGCCTGCGGCACGAGGTAGATTGACCCAATCAACCCAATGGTTAAGATGAATGCCAGAAAATAGCGAGACATATAACCTCCCTGAGGATGGAATCACTTACCAATCAAAAAAGGAAATGTAAATCAACCTTGATTAAAACGCTTGTAAGCCAATCGAATTTGGTAAATTTGTTTTACATCGTCGGCTACAATTTTTTGTTTGAGAGAGCCTTTATCTGAATCCGACCGACCAGACGGTCGGATAATATATGGAGTCGAAAATATTGTCAATGAGTTTCTAAAAAAATGTGAAGGGCTGAGATTCAGGAGTGGCGTAGCAAACCGCCTAACGCCATTTTGGAAACTTCTACAGCGACCTGTTCAGGAGATAAACGACCACCTGGAATGTACCATCGCGAAGCCCAGAGAATCATTCCGAGCAAACTAAAGGTGGCAGCGGTCGGGTCAATATCGCGCAACTTATCTTCATCACGCAATTGATAGATCGTATCTCTGATCAATTCCATATAAGCGCGTTTCCGGCGATCAATTTTACGTCGCTGAGGCAAAGTTAATCCGGCGACCTCTTCAACAACGATGGTGACCGGATTCGTACCTTGGGCAGTGCTGCGATTGGTGATTAACTGAACATGGTTAGAGATGATGATTCTAAGTCGTTGTTCGGCATCGGGAATTTGTCTTGCCGGGGTGATGACCTTTTCTTCCAGGGCATCCATGCCAAAATTCATAATGCGAAAAAGTAGATCGCGTTTTCCTGAAATATGGTGATAAAGGCCAGACTTGGTTAATCCAACGGCATCGGCGATGTCATTCATTGAGGTTGCATCGTAGCCTTTTTCGCAAATGATTTGCGCCGCCGCGTGGAAAATTTTATCTAATCGGTCAGGCTCAATTTTATCAGGGAGAGTGAAGGGGTTTTTGTGGGTGCTCATAATTTAGTTACTATCGTTTCATCAGGAGCAAATTTAATCGTTTAAGGATGTCTCCTGATCAGTTAATATTATTTCCCACAGATTCTTTGCAACCAATCTAACGGTTCTGTTTTTAAGACCAAAAAATACTTTTCAATTTCAATAGTGTCAAGTTCGTTCGACAACCCAACAAAACCAAACAATTAAATTTTTGTATCTGCCTCAATTCAAGAACCCCTGGCATAAATCATTGAATGGGAAATTTAACAGCAAAAAGTTGGCAAAAGATTTGTTTAAACAGACTTGTACACCGTTTTTTAAGTTTTGTTATATTTCTGATTGTCTGCATTGACCTTCTCATAATGCCTGTTCAATTTGCTTCTTGCAGACTCTATGGAAAATTGCCAATCTATTTTTATCTGTTTTTCTTCC